>CAYPNL010000311.1:0-5397 GCA_964412045.1 uncultured Desulfobacteraceae bacterium | reverse complement strand
AAAATACACGCTGAACGATGCCTCATTTATCTACCAGAAGGATTCCTCCGTCGCCCTCGGCCAGGGGTTCCGGTGCGGGTTTCTGGGCCTTTTGCACCTCGAGATCGTCCAGGAGCGGCTGGAGCGGGAGTACGACCTCTCCATTATCCTTTCCGTTCCCAGCGTCCGGTACCGCTTCACACTGAGCGACGGCGCAGTCGCCTACATAGACAACCCGGCTCATTACCCAGACGCCTCATCAATCGCCAAGAGCGAGGAGCCGTATATACGGGCCTCCCTGATCTTTCCGGAACAGTACACGGGGGCGGTCATGAAACTGTGCAAGGAAAAGAGGGGAGAGAACTCGAATCTTACCTATCCCAGTCCTGGGCGCATCGAACTCGCAATCGAGATGCCGCTGGCCGAGGTCATATACGATTTCTATGACCGCCTGAAATCTATTACCCAGGGGTATGGTTCTTTTGATTACGATGTCATCGGCTATCGGGAGAGCACCCTCGCGCTCCTCGATATCCTGGTCAACGGTGAGCGGGTGGATGCCCTCTCGCAGATCGTCTTTCGCGGCTCAGCAAGAGAGCGCGGCCTGCGCGCGTGTGAGAGGCTGAAGGAAGAAATCCCCCGGCAGATGTTCAAGATCGCCATCCAGGGGGCCATCGGCGGCGAGATCATATCACGCACCACCATATCCCCCTTCCGCAAGGACGTGACCGCCAAGTGCTATGGGGGCGACATCACGCGCAAGAGAAAGCTCCTGGAAAAGCAGAAAAAGGGGAAGAAACGGATGAAGATGGTGGGATCGGTGGCGATCCCGCAGAGCGCCTTTGTCGCGGTGCTGAAATCGGAAAATACGTAAAACAGAGGCGTAGAGGCTGTAGGCTATAGGATGGAGGGCATCAGCAAAGGCCGGGAAAGGGCGGCCTGAATCGCCCGCCGGACAGAATGATACCATGACTCCTGGTCTTTACATACACATACCTTTCTGCCTGTCCAAGTGTGCCTATTGTGACTTCTTTTCCGTCACGGATCTGAAAAAAATTCCCTCCTTCATCGGATCCCTCATGCGGGAGATGGAGCTGTACCGCGGTGTCTTCGGCCGGTTCGATACCATCTACCTGGGGGGAGGCACCCCATCGCTGCTCAGTGCCGGGCAGACAGGAGAGGTCTTTGACGCCCTCTATAGAACCTTTCTGTTTGTTGAGGACACGGAGATCACCATCGAAGCCAATCCAGGCGACCTGAGTTTGGACGCGGCCTCATCGCTTCGCACCACGCGGATCAACAGGATCAATATCGGAGTCCAGTCCTTCGACCACGGTACGCTCGCCTTTCTCGGACGGCGTCACAGCGCGTCCGAAGCGGTATCCGCGATAGAGAACGCGCGCGCGGCTGGGTTTAAAAACGTGGGATTCGATCTCATCTTTGGCGTCCCCGGACAGGACCTCGGATCGTGGCTGGACACGCTCCACACGGCCCTGGACTTCATGCCGGAACATCTGTCCTGCTATCAGTTGACCCTGGAGCCATCAAGTCCCCTGGGGCTCAGACATCGAAAAGGAGAGATCGTGCTCCCGGGCGACGATCTCCTCTATGAGTTTTTTATGGAAACATCCAGAACCCTGGAGGACGCCGGATACGAGCACTACGAGGTCTCGAATTTCGCGCGGGCGGAGCGGTTCATCTCCAGACACAACCGCAAGTACTGGGACCACACCCCCTATCTCGGGCTCGGGCCAGCGGCTCACTCCCTGTCAGGCTCGCGGAGATGGTGGAATCACCGCCATCTGGATCGCTATATCGAAGAAACAGGAAAAAACATACCCCCGGTCGGGGGATCCGAGATACTGACCAGCGAGCAGCTCGCACTTGAGGCGCTCTACCTGGGGCTGCGTACAAAAACGGGGATCAACCTGGGGGAGTTCGCAAGGCGGTACGGCTGCGATCTGCTCCGCGAAAAGGCTGGTCCGATCCGCGCCATGGAGCGGGAAGGCCTCGTTGCCATCACGGATAACCATCTCCGCCCGACCCTCGCCGGCCTCGCCGTGTCGGACAGCTTGCCATTGCTGTTATCCCCGGCGTGAATGCCGAGATCAGCGTGCCGCTTCAAACCATGCGCACAAGCACCTGGTCATTGTCTTTTAGGGTCTTGGTCCGTGTGCGCTCGTTTGAAGCGGCCTCCCGAGTTGTCTGTATTGGGGTATGATGGAAAAAAAGACACCTCCATGCCCATGCACCAGGTAGTTTCCAATGGCTACATTGTTACAGATTGTTAATATTTTTATCTTGAAAGCCCTGAAACAATATAATAACTATCAATAAAGAAGTGGTACGACATCCCGCTCGCCCCAGTCCGCCTTACGCATTCATCCACGGCTAACGCCGTGGCCTTCTGCGAGCGGGGTGAACAACAGATACCTGTTACACCCTATGTAACCATCCGGTTTGTTGGAGAAAGGACCTCGGTTGGAAAAAATGTCTGCTATTACCAAGGAGAGTTTACAGCCGCTTTTTTACCCCACTTCCATTGCGCTTGCCGGGATTACGGTAGATAATCCTCAGCATTGGACGAGAACCTTTTTAGACGCACTCCTCGAATTTCAATTTGAAGGCCCGCTCTACCTCGTAAATCCAAAGGGCGGTGAGATTAGGGGAAGCAAGGTCTATCGAAGGTTTGCGGATATCCCCCACGATGTTGATTATGTAATCAGCACCGTTCCTGCCAAAGCAGCTCCAGGGCTTATTGAGGAATGTGCTCATAAGGGAGTGAAGGCAGTGCATTTTTGCACTGCAGGCTTTAGTGAGATCGGTGAAGAAGAGGGCGTGAGGTTGGAGACTCAATTGGCTGATCTTTCTCGAAGAACCGGGATTCGGATTATAGGTCCCAACTGTATGGGCATTTACTGCCCCGAATCACGCATCTCTTTCAATACAGATTTTCCAAAGCAAAGCGGCCCGGTAGGATTCATTAGCCAGAGCGGCGGCAATACCGGGGGCCTGATCCACCGTGTAATGTTGAGGGGCGTTCGATTCAGCAAGGCCATAAGCTATGGCAATGCCTGCGATCTCAACGAAAGCGACTTTTTAGAATATCTTGCGGCTGATCCCGAAACGAAGATAATCGGCCTCTATATCGAGGGTGTCAAGGACGGCGGAAGGTTCCGCCGGGCGCTTGAGAAGGCGGCAAAAGAAAAACCCATAGTATTGCTCAAAGGAGGAATCACCGAAGGGGGCGCCAGAGCAGCCGCCAGTCATACGGGATCCCTTGCTGGAAATGAAGCGATCTGGGGTTCTCTCTGCCGGCAATTAGGCATAATTCAAGTTTACTCCCTTGAAGAATTTGCCGATGTACTGGTCACCCTGCGGTTTATGTCCGCTCCCGGGGGTAGAAGGGTTGCATTGATAGGCGGCGGTGGTGGATCCAGCGTGCTTATCGCTGATGAATTTGAAAGGAAAGGGCTGGAGGTTCCGCCGCTCTCGCAGGAGATACGGGATAGGATACGTGAATTTACACCTCCGGCAGGAAATATTTTACGAAACCCGATAGACTATTCACAAAACATGACGGAACCTGAGAAACTTCTGAAAACAGTTCGCATTGTTTCACAATGGAAAGAGATCGACTTCTTAATCTTGTTTCTGGACCTCGCCTGGGTTCCATTGAGTGTGATGGACCTCGTGTATGAAATAATTGACGGGATGCTTGCCGAAAGCGGAACTGCTGTGAAGCCCATCGCTATCGTAGTCCAACTAGATATCTCGCCGGAACAGGTGCAAAAGGTCTACCCCTTTGTGCAAAAATGTGCCTCTTCTGAGCTGCCCATTTATTACTCTTTTGCGAGCGCTGCCAATGCCATTCATGTGGCCTTAATTCATAATGAAAAATTACGTGGCATGCTATAGTCTGCCTTCCTATCAGGGTGGTAGTTGCACTTCATGGGCCTTTTAAGATAACCGTTTCTTTGTTCTCGGTTCTCCGTGGAATTTTAGGAGCCGCGATTGAGTCGAGCAAGGCCTTGACTTCCTCTAGGCACCGTTTGCCCAGGCAGATAACGCTTACGCCAATAACAATGGGAACTCCTTCTCGCACCTCGATCTCTACGCCCGGGTCTATGAGCTCACCATCCACTGAGGTCCCATTCTTACTATTCAAATCCTCTATGAAATATCGTTCCCTTCTCCTGATTACCTTTAGATGCCTGCGGGACACATAGGTATCGCTCAAGCGTATATGATTACCGGGAGCCCTTCCAACATAGTATATGATATCGCTTTCGAGCCCGAAGGTCTTTCCCTTCTCTGGCCCATCGAGAACGTAGAACCTATCCATGAGCCATACCCCCTCACAATAACAAGCAAACCTAATTTTTTTATACTATAGAAACGTATTCCTTTAGTAAAGGAAAAAGCATGGCGGCAATCATGGGACCATAGTACTGGTCTGAAATTGAAGAACGGGTTTTGAAAGCAAGGAAGCTCGTGCCGATACGTTTTCCCATGGGCCATCCAGGGATAGATAGGCGCAGCGATGGTACTCATTACTCCACTCATCCACTACTCCACTACTCCACTACTCCATCACTCCATGTAAAGGAAAGAATCATGACAGGCAGAGCCATCGTCTCTGACCACGCCCAGAGGACGTGGCTTTCTGATAAGAAATTACTTAACCCTTTAGCTTATACCGTATCCTTAGCACGCCATTGGCAAAGCCCACAGAGATGATATGGAATTCACCGATCTGCCCAGTTGACGCGACGTGTGGGCCAATGCAAGGACACGCGTCATAATCCCCTATCTTGACGATTCGTATTGAATCGCCTGCATTCCCTGGCAAACGCTCGAGGTCGTAGCATTTCCCTGCTTCCTCCCTGGTGATGTAGTCCTCCATGACCTTCATGTCGGCCTGGACGACCTCATTCACCTGCCTTTCAACATGCCGTACCTCTTCGTCGGTTACCGGTCGATCAAAGAGATAATCGCACTTGGATTTCTTTGTTTCGATATGGGCAGCAATACAGCGGCCGCAATGAAATACCCTGTCCATGGTCTGGTTCAGGATATGCTCCGCGGAATGCATGCGCCGATCAAGTGCCTTTTTCATAAAGGATTCCGTGCATACTTTGGGGAAAAAACTCAGGCCTTGGCCGTTAATAGGCTCTTTTCGTCGAACGCGTTTAACTATTCGTAACAAGGTAGCTTTTTGAAAACGACGACCGCTTATTGCGTATGGCCGCATACGTGAGCCGTGGTGAGATCTGTGGGCATGGAGGTGTCTTTTTTCCCATCATACCCTCTAACAGGGGGCATGGAGCAAAAAAAGACATACCCATGCTCAACCATTCAGTTTCTTTCATGTATAACCCTGAAGCGCCATTCGGCCTCGAGCTCATGGCCGAGAGG
>CAYPNL010000310.1:0-20214 GCA_964412045.1 uncultured Desulfobacteraceae bacterium | reverse complement strand
GATGCGCTCATCTCTCAGCAGGGCTTTGAGGATTGCGCCCCTGATCTGCCTGTTGGAGCCCTCGAATCGTCCCTGCCTTTGGTAAAGGGCGCTCTTGGTATTGGGATTCCCGTACCTCTTCTTGAGCACCGCTCCATAGTCCATGAGCGCATGATACCAGAGTCTGGGGTCCTTGTGATCGAGGGTCTGGGCAACCAGGGGCATGATATGTGCATCCCTTATCCCAGTCCCGGTATTGAAGAAGTGATGAATGAAGACTGTGCGAATATTGGTTTCTAGAAATACTGTTGGCTGCTTGAAAGCGAAGGCGCAGATCGCACATGCGGTGGCATTCCCGATCCCCGGCAGCGAGCCCAAGAAATCAATATCCTGGGGAATCTCCCCGCTGAAGCGGCTCATAAGGTGTTGAGCCGCTCTCTTGAGTGCCAGGGCTCGCCGGTTGTAGCCCAATCCCTGCCACACGTTGAGTATCTCACGCAGGGGGGCGCGGGCGAGGGAATAAATGTCGGGAAAGGCCTTCACGAACTCCCCGTATTTTTCCATAACCCTGGGTACCTGGGTTTGCTGAAGCATCACCTCAGAGACAAGGATTTTATAAGGATCCTCTGTTTTTCTCCACGGAAGATCCCGTCCATGCGCCTTAAAGTGATCATAGACCGTTTGTTGAAATGTGCGTACCTGCTCCATACTCAGTATCACAGAGCTTCCTCATAATCCCATGCTTCAGATCTGATACCATAGTTTGGTAATGACAGCAATGGCTGACAATCCCCTTATAATCAGGCCATGCTCACACCCAACTCCCGAACGGCCCAATAACACAGCAACCTCCTGGCTTTTACACTATGACGGTATTTACCGGAAGACCAAACATCTGTACGATCCATATCGAATAGTTACGCCATATATTCAGCCAGTGTATCAATATCCCATCCTTTGCTCGCGAAACGGGATTTCTTCTCAAATCCTTCCTCCGCTTCTTGTAATATCTGTTCTGCAAAATCACCGTCGTCTAAGATCCGCTCATCTCCCTTGACAAACACCTTTGCTCTGCGCATCTCTATAAGATTCAACCACCCTCCTTGTTTCCTCGGGCGATACTATGGTGCAGTGCCCCAGGGACATCGATTCGTGATTGTCGTGGCATACCAAAAGAATAATATGGTCAACGATATGGTGCAAATAAAATATGAAAATATAAAGAATGTCCCCAATTACAAGGCTGAATGTTGCCTCCGAATATAATTGACGCTATCGGGTCTCCTGTTTTATAAAGAATATAATTTTCACGCGGGTATGAATAATGAAAAAGCACCTTATATTTTCTGTAATATTTCTGGCCTTCTTCGGCAACAGCTGCAGTGACTCCCCGTCAGGTCCTGCACCGATTTCACAACCACTGACCCTGCAGGTCGGCGTACTTCTGCCGGCAACAGGTAACAGCCCCATCAACGGTACGGCACAGAAGGCGGCTGTTGAACTGGCGGTTGAGGATATTAATGAGTATTTCAAGGCCAGTAATTCTGCGAGCCGTATAGAGGCCCTTATCAGGGATACACAGGGCAGTATTGATGAGGAAAGCAGGCTTATCGATGGAATGGCCGAACAGGAGATACCTGTTGTCATATGCAGCATGACAAGCGGTTCCCTGGCCCTGGTGAAACCCCAGATCGATGCCAATGGGACCATTGTCCTGAACGACGTCAGCACATCCCCTCAACTGTCTCTTGATGATAACCTCTTTAGGCTGGTTCCTGATGACAAGTATTCGGCAAAGGTAATGGCTGATTTCCTGTCGGAAAGCGGCATTGAAAAGATTATAATCTATTACCGTAATGACTGGTGGGGAACAGGTCTGCAGGAGCAAATAGCAGCCGCCTTCACCTCTCCTGAAAATGGCCGCAGTGTGGCTGATACAATTGTCTATGATTCCAGGCTCTATATGGTTGATATGGACGAGAAGGTAAATGATCTTGATACGAGCGTTTTCCAGGCCCTTATCGAAACCACTGCCGATAAGGTGGCGGTTATTCTTATCAGCTTTGAGGAAGGGATCGAGATCCTTAAGAGGGCAGCCGCCTACGCTACATTATCATCCGTTAAGTGGTACACAGGAGACGGCCTCGGGCAGAATATGGATCTTTTAAATGACGCAGCGGCAGCGGCCTTTGCCGTCCAGGTGGGTCTGCAGGCGCCGCTTATAGCGGAGGCTGATTCCGATTCGTGCAGGGATCTGCTGACGCGGATACAGGAGAAGACAGGTCTCGATCACTACGCCTTTGCTCCTGTTATATATGACGCTGTATGGCTCGCGGCCCTGGCCATGTCAGAGGCCGGCAGCGACGCTGACAGCGCCCTGATAAAAACTGCGCTTATACAGCAGGCCTGGGATTATGACGCTGTTACCGGCCTCATTGAATTCAACAGCGCCGGTGACAGGGCTACATGCGAGTATGATTTCTGGGAGGTGGACCTGGTGAACGGGTACTATGACTGGGTGAAGACAGTAGCCAGGTATTTCTCTGCAACGGCATCTCCTTCATTTTCATTTACGAGTGCGCCGGTTGTCTCAACCGGCAAAGCGCTTCAGCAGGCCTACCAGGAGCCTCTTCCCGATCCAACTGTGGAAGAGTTGCTGGAAGCAATCCATCAGGAGAGGTAATTTTCACGGGATATAAACCGGTATCCGGTAATTATTGAGAGTTGATAGCTTTTTTGGCTGACAAAGGAGGAAAAAAACATGAATCATTTTTCAGGTATAGTATCAATCACACGCATACTATTCGGGGCGCTCCTGTTTTCCATGCTGCTGTGCAATACTACATGGGCTGACACCTTTCAAATACCTGGTACAAGCACTGAGGTCCAATACGATCCCAGAGGCAATTTCGATGTTCCGGTCTTAAATAACGGGGCTGTTACATACACGCACGTTGCTTCGGATTTTTCTCTTATCCTGTGCAACGGTTATGGTGATGTCTATTATCTGAATGCGGTTCGTGAAAGGGTAAATTATACGGCATACAAAGGCTACGTCAAATACAGGGGTTTCTCCCTGAGCGGCTGTTCAACAACCGGTGAAGTGGTAATGATGCGAATAAAGGCGACCGCAACAATGCCCGAACATTTTTCCATTGTATCGACTTCAGTGCGATGGAACAGCACCCTTTACATCCTGAACGACGTTTTCAGATGGTTGAATTCGACCACCATGGCAGGTTATGAGAACTGGTACCCCTTTGACATGAGTTGTTCCGTGGCCATGTATATAGCGAAGGGCGGATTCTGATATAGGGATGCATACAGGGAATGTCTATTCTGAAAAAAACAGAAATATGCTTCCTCGTGGATCTGCTTATAACAGTCTGTTTCCTGCCGGCGCTCCTTACTGCTCAAACGCCGGCGCACAGTCCGCCACTCACCATCGACAGCATTGAACAGGTGATCATCATCGACCGGCTGATTGCCGAGAAGGCATACGAAAATATCAGGGCCGGGCTGCCGGCGGACCAGGGCATGGATTTCGCATTTCTGGAAAAGGTGATGGAGAGATACAGGGCGGAACTGGAAAAGGTCGATCCGGCCTATTACGGTGTACTCCGAGAGACATATGAACTCATGAAGGCATATGTCACTGACCCGGACAGCGATTTTGTCATGGCTGTGCTGAATCCCGGAAGTGTCGAATTCAAAGGGCGCAGTCCGCTCCCTGCCGCGGCCTTTGAAATGAAATAAAGTCTTCGCCTACACTCCTGCCTCGCCTTGCGTCTCGCACCGGCATGGCATCTTCTTTGCCGATGCGTTCCGGAGCCTATCGGGTGGACGTGTTTTTCGCGGTGTGACGCCAAAGTCTTTCCGGTTTCATGTTTTGATAAGGCACATGAAACTGCGATTGGAAGGGGTGCCGGTGACCGGGTCACGCCTGTCGTCATCGGTCAGATTGTTGACGTTGAGTTCCGGATCAACCTCTCCCCAGCCCCAGGCGATCCGAATAGATCCCGGATGCACCACAGGCGAAATTCTGGCTTTCATCCGAATAAACCCCTTGGGAGAGGTAACCATAATCCTTTGACCCTCAGCGATATTCCTTTTGCGGGCATCCTCGGGGTGCACATCCACGAAAGGCTCGCTTTCGCGCTTCTTCAACGAGGGGATGTCATGAAACTGCGTATGGGTGAACCTGTTCGTGCGCTCTCCGCTTATGCCGATGACCGCCTCTTCGCCGAGCTCGTCCGCAAAGCTGATGGGATTCTCGTCACGGCCTTCCATGAAGGGTACCGGAAGGTGACCCTGGGTTTGCAATCTTTTTGAAAAGAACTCCACTTTCCCGGAGGGCGTAGCAAACCCCTGGGTCCGGTATTTCTCATGCTGGAGGGGAGTGGCTCGAAGCCCTTCAGGATTTTTTCTAAGCATGTCCACAGACAGATTTGCCGGTTCCAGCTGGTGATCAATCGCTTCTTCGGCTGTTTGCCAGGGGAATTCCTTTTCAAAGCCAAGCCTTCGGCCCAGGTCGAAAAGAATTTTCCAATCCGGACGGCTTTCTCCCAGCCAGTCGATGACCTCGTTTTGAAGGATGACCGGGCTGTTCCTCATGTAAGCCCGGTTGAGCTGAGTTTTTTCGAAGCAGCTTGAGGCAGGAAGGATTACATCGGCCATCTGAGCGGTACGGGTTCTGAATAAGTCGATAACCACCAGGAATTCGAGCTTTTCAAAGGCCTTTTGAACCCTCCGTGCATCCGTCATGGTCACCACCGGGTTTCCGGACTGGACCACCAGCATCCGTATCGGGTAAGGTCTGCCGGTCAAGATCGAATCCACCAGGGAGGACTGGGCCTGCAGCCCCCAGGTCTCGTGGAATTCGTTAAACAGGGCGTACCCCTGGGTTATCGGAGGTACGCCGGCCGGCAGCCTTTCTTTGAGTTGGATGTTTCGAAGGGGAACGGGCTGGGGAATAAGGTCTCCGCAGTCTCTGTCCAGGTTTCCGGTCAAAGCCCGAAGCATACAGACCGCACGGGTCGTCTGAAAGACGTGTATCTGCATGTCCAGCCCATTTCCATCGATAATACACGCCGGCTTTGTGGTCGCATACAACCGGGCGGCTTGCTCGATCGTTTCGGGCTCCAGCCAGAGGCGATGGGCGACCTTATTGGCCGGGTACGCACTGGCGGCCGCTTTTAATTCGTCAAAGCCGAGGCAATAGTTCCCGACAAATTCCACGTCATAAAGACCGTTAGCAATGATTTCATGGATCATGGCCATGGCCAGTTGGCCGTCATAGCCGGGCTTGATCTGAAGCCAGATATCCGCCATTTTGGCAAAAGGCGTTTCCACCGGGTCAATGACGATCAATTTCGCACCTTGCTGCCTGGCATCGTATATGGCCTCTGCCGCCTCGGGCGCAGTATTCCTGTCGTTTTTTCCCCATATAACGATGCACTTCGAAGCTTTGGGCTGCGGCAGTGACATGGCACCGTAGGTGTACACATGCGCCATGTCCCGAGCCACGTGACACACAGAGCCGTTGCCGATCGTGTTCGGAGACCCGAAGGTATTCATCAGCCGGTTGGCGTAATCCCACTGGGCTCCCCAGTCGGCGGCCATTCCGCGCAGCCAGCATACCGACTCAGGGCCGTAAGTTCTTTTGAAATAGGTGAATTTTTCTGCCACCAGATCCAGCGCTTCATCCCAGGACGCTCGATCCCATCCAGGTTGAGAGGCACTGTTTCTCTTGATGAGAGGCCATAAGAACCGGTTAGGAGAATACACTATTTCTGGAGCCGCCATCAGCTTGGGGCACTGCAGCCGCTTTTCAGAGGGAAGGCATGATTTTCTCTCAGCCTTGATCAGTTTTCCGCCTTCGATTTCCACGTAAACCGGGCAGCAGGCGGAGCAAAGACGACACAGCGTATCTCGTATCATGATAGAACCAATCGAACTCGGATTTCTTGTTCAGAAAGTGCCAGGATCATCTGACCGCTTTGACAAAACAACTTCGGATCAACTCGAAGTGATTGCGGTGGGTGCGGATTTTCCACCACACATACCCGTCACTCTCAACCGTCCATGGCGGAAAAAGGTTGCCCTTTCTGCCTTCCAACAAGTCGATGACATTTTCTCTCCCCCTTCCTGAAAAACCCCCGATAGCCGTGCCACCCAGCCAATCTTCCTCGCGTGCCTCAGAAGTCGACCACGAAAAAGGATCAGAAAAGAGAAACTGGGCGTCGTTCTTTTTTGCCGAGCGGTTGGTTTCAGCGATATGGATAATCGGTTTCGGCACCTTGTCCGCGACATTCAGGGAGGAGACTGCGGAAAACAGCCCCGAGCGAAAAGGGAGAGCAAGAGTATCGGCCACGATAAACTCGATGTTATCCGTTCTCCAATCAGGAGGAAGCGTGAGCGTTTCTTCCTGTGTGAGCGATCCCTCTAAGGCTAGGGCGAGTTTTATCCTCCGCTGGACCATCAGCTCCCGGGAGGCCCGAATGAAGGAGACCGAATTGTCGATTCCCACCATAAAATCACACTGCTTGGCCATTTCGAAGGAAAACCGTCCTGCGGCAGAGCCGGTATCGAGGCAGGCCCCAGCGCACGGATGCATCAAAGCCACCCATTTCCGATAGGCATCCGTGGCCTCTTCGTCTCCCAGCAGGTCTCCGAAATGGCTCCACAAGTAAGAGGACACCACGGGGATGCTTTCATAGCGCTTGTGCGCAAGAGCTTCTCCCGCATGATTGGGATTCAAGAAGGCAATCCCGTCGTGAATTCGATAGTCAGATCCGCATTCCTCACAATGCAGACTTCCCTCCAGAAGGTCATCCCGAGAAGACTTCAAAACATGCTCTCGGAGGCGGTGTTCTCCCGGTAAACAAGAGGGACAAATGAGCATATCAAGCAGAATTCTTTTCATAAGCCTCTCGACATAAAGCGTTGGCTAGGTGAGGTGATCAGAACTCCCCTTTTTGAGGAAGAGATATAGCGAAAACGGGCTTGGGCATCAAGGGAAATGTGACTGCAGGATATTATGGTCGGGACAAGGTGCCGCAAAGGGAAGCCTGAGTTAAGGGCGGGCCTGCATGTGGTGAGCGTGTCATGCGTTCCTATGACGACGGGAAATCTGGAGATGTTGGAAATTTAGGTAAAACGAAACGTAAAACGAAAACGGGACGCTCGTGCGGAGCGTGCTTTACTTTTTCCCTTTCCTGTGACAGAATCATTCAATCATGCCACGATTTCCTCGCTTAGACGCCCGTTTACTCTGACAGGCCCTGGGTTGCTCCCTCATGTCGTAGCCGTGGTAATGAAAGAAGCGGCACCTGAGAAAAAGTATGTTTGAAGGGTTAGGTACGTTCGGAACGAGCGTTCGCTACTACGGTTATTACAGTTTTAAAACCAGCTAACGATCTTCTTGTATTAATTGCTCCCTATCATAAAAAAGAATACTATCGGCGGGAACGTGTAACGGACATGTCCAAGGACCGGATTATCAAAGTCGAATGCCAGTGTGGGCAGCTTCTATTCAGGTACTTCAAAGGAGGGCCCGGTCGGCTGATCAAGTGCTACCTGGACCAGATTCAGGATGACGGTGTGGGGGTAGTCAACGCACCGTTGGGGGCCCGTCCGGCCTGCCCTGCCTGCGGCAAAGCAATCGGCATCGTGCAAATGGTGCGTGGACGCCCTGCGCTCAAGCTAAACCAAGGAGCGATTCAAAAAATCAGGATATGATGGCGGGTGAGGAAGTACGGCCTACACTGTCTACATCCTCTCCTGTGCCCACGGAGTCTACCACACGCGTTTTTGTGGACGTTCTTCACTTTGATGAAATAGATTCCAACCCACCCATTATCGAGGCATTTATTACCGAGGCCCAGGAAGCCGTCTAATGGCCAAATTTCCAGCAGCTGCCCCCTGAGGAACGTTATAAGCACCCTGGAGTAGCTTGGGCTTAGGCTAGTCAGGCAATGAAATCCCGTATGTCTCCCGGTGCCACGGCCGGAATCCCCGTGCTGTACGGTTTTACTTTCGAAGCTCATCCATGATCGCCCGTGCCTGCCGGAAGATGATCGGCTTCATCAGTCGCTTCAGGAAAAAGACATTCTGCTTATCCCAGTCCATCAGAGGTTCAATGGTTACCCCATAGAAAAACGGTCGGTCCGCGACCTGCCAGAATTCCTGAGTCCCCTTCATGCCCTCCGGCGAAAAACGCTGCTGGTACGCCTGAACGATCTCCGGATGCCGGGCAAAGTTTTTGTTCTTATCCAGGCAGATTTGGTACAGCGTGCTGTCAAAGGACGGATCAAATGAACGCCACCTTCCCTGATGAAGGATTTCGACGACCGTGTGCGGAAACGGATCAGACCAGTTCTTATAGGCGTAAGCGGGCAGGAAATCCTCCAGCGCCTGCTTGCGAACGTAGGTAAACCGGAAGCGTGTTTGAAATCCGGCCTGCCGTGCCATTGCCGAAAGCAGGTTGGCCTTTTGCATGCAAACGCCAACACCGTTTTTAAGAACATCCTCCGGCGGCATATCCTGCGGATAGACCCAATTGAAAGCAATTTCATCGCGGACATATAAGAAAAGCCTTTCGAGCTTTTCTTCATCTGTGGCTGCCTGCGCTATGAGCGTGTCGGTTGTCGATTGTAAGTCTCTTTCCGGATACTTTTGCCGGACGCTTCCCCCGCAGGCTGACAAGAAAATGCAGATTGCGATGATCACCAGCGGGGCTCCACCAATCCTTGTGTTTCCTTTGACGGCATGTGTTGTCTCCTCTTTCATAAAACACCTCCTATTATGTTAACCTGGCTAATTTCATAGGCAAAAAAAATTACGTCTCGACTGCGATGCTCATTTTTCGGAAATACTCCATAATCACTTGATAATCCCTGTCTGAAAGATTCGACTCAATCTCGAAGAGCGGGCCAAAGGTTTTGGCCTCAAACGCTTCATGGCCCCGGACGGCTGCTTGTCCTTTTTTGGTCAGGTTGAAGATGACTTCGCGGTCGTTGTCCATCCGCCGGCTTTTCGCAAGATAGCCCATCCTCAGCAATTTTGCGGCAAACTTCGAAACGGCAGCCTTGGAAATGGAGAGCAGGGCGGCCAATTGCGTCAGATTGCAGCCGGGTGACCTGCTTACCGCCACAATGGTATGGATATCAGAAGAATACAGTAGATCGCCGGTTCCATAGTCGCGGGGCGTGCTCTCCAGCTTTTGAAGGTAGAGGTGCGCCTTATAAATCATATCCATAATGCGTTCATGATACCGTCTATCCATAATATCTATATTAACCAGGTTAATAACATTTGTCAAGAAAAAAATGACCCTTAAAAATGCTCTCGTTCGGACGGCAATTCCGAGTCGCCCCATTCCCGCCAGTGAAGGCCGCATTCGAAGACTCTGCATGTCCTTATACCTTTTGAGGTTTAACGCTTTTCTTTATATACTCACAAATGATACAATCATTTAAAACAGACGACACCGAGAACCTTTATAGTCGTGAAGGATCAAGCAAGTTACCTCGAGATATTCAGCACATTGCATTAAGAAAAGTACGAACGATCAACAACGCCAAGGATGCCTGCCATGTCTACGAACAGCCGGTTGACCGAGGTCTTTCGGGCAGCCAAAGAAATCCCTTTTGACGATTCCTCCAAGTTTATCTTCTTTAGCGACTGTCACCGGGGCGACAACGGGTGGGCAGATGATTTTGCCCATAACCAAATCCTCTTTTTTCATGCCCTGAATTATTACTACGATGAAGGCTTCACCTATATTGAGATCGGGGATGGGGATGAGCTGTGGGAAAACCGAAGGTTTGAGGTTATACGAGAGGCACACAGCCATATATTCTGGTGTATGCAGAAGTTTTACACGGAAAAACGGCTCTATATGATCCTCGGAAACCATGATATGGAACGGAACGATCCTTCAACCGTTCAAAAAACCCTCTATCGGTATCGTAATGAGCGTACAGGCAGAGAGGAACCTCTTTTTGAAGGCATCACCATGCATGAGGGCTTGGTGCTGCGTCATTCAGGCACAAACCATAAGATCTTTCTGGTTCACGGACACCAGGGAGATCTCATCAATGATTCCCTTTGGCGGCTAGGGAGGTTTTTTGTCAGGAACCTCTGGAAGCATCTTCAGATCATTGGGGTAAGGGATCCCACCAGCCCGGCAAAGAACTTTCGAAAACGCGTGGAGGTCGAAAAAAGGATTATGAAATGGGTGCAGGCCAACAAACAAATGCTCATTGCGGGCCACACCCATCGTCCTCGATTTCCTGCCGATGGGGAACCGCCCTATTTCAACTCCGGCAGCTGCGTGCACCCGCGGTGCATAACAGGGATAGAGATCGAAAACGGGGAGGTATCATTGATAAAGTGGTGGGTCAAACCGGTGGCTTCTGGAGCGTTGTACGTTGCCAGGGAATTGCTAGCAGGCCCCAGGAAATTGCAGTCCTTTTCCAAGAAAAGGTAAAAAACACCTCGATAAGGAGCTCAAGAATATGCCAGCGAACAGCACACAAAGAAATGGAAACAATTCAGTAATCTTTGCCTCCCGGCGCTGGTCATCGTGGGAGGAGACAGAGCCATTACGATAGTGAAGCGGGCATCTTGGTATCCATATCCGGCTTCCGGAGTATGCTTGCAATAATGCCGCTGGCCACAAGCAACACCGCCATAATGGTGAAGACAGCAAAATAGCTCCCGGCCACATCAAAGAGGAATCCCGCAAGATACGGGGCAAAGGCTCCAGTGAATATGCCTGCTGCCATGGTGATCCCGATGAGTTCCCCTAATGAACCCATGCCGAAGAAATCCCCCAGGATGCCGAGATAGGCGGAAACCCTGCTTCCGTGGAAAAAACCATAGAAAAGGACGTAGCAGTAAAGCATCCAGGTTCCCTGCAAGGGCAACAGCAGCAGCGTAAATAGCCCCATCCCAACGTGGGAGAAGGCCAGGATCCGTTGCCATGGGATTCTTCCTGAGAGGTGGCCGCCAATGATGCGGCCGGGGATCGAGAATCCTCCCAGAAGCCCGATGGCTGCTGCTGAGGTCGCTGAGGGAATGCCGATATCCGTAGCATAGGGCACAAGATGGGCGGCGATTATTTGGAATGCGATAACCGAAATGCAATGACAGATGGTTATGCCGATAAAGGGAAGGGATGTCAGGATTTCTCGCCGCTCCCGGCTGTGAACAACGAGCCGATTCAGTGCCTCACCAGATCCTTTGGGAAGTGCACCGGTCTCACCAGGGGCTTTTTTTACCACGAATGATGAGGCGGCCATGATAGCAAAGAAGATGATGCCAACTATGAGATATGCGTCTCTCCAGCCACGGCCGGATACCAGATAGTTAGACAGGAGCGCAAAGATGAGGGCGCCGACGCCGACCCCTGAGATGGTGATTCCGAGCGCTAATCCTGCCCGCTTCCTGGCAAAGAACCAACGCTGCACGGTTGAGGTGGGAACTGACCAGTTTGCCCCTCCCCCGAGGCCGCCGATGAAAAGTAACGCACGGAGATGATGGACGGTATTGATTTGACTGCAGAGCGAAAACCCTAGACCTGTCAGTATTGCACTCACCAGAAGAATGGGCCCGGGGCTGTACCGGTCGGAAAGTCTGCCCGTAGCTAAGACCGAAATAACGTAGCCTATCAAGAAGGCCGTGTACCCTGATGAAACCTGGGCACGGCTCCACTGGAGGTCCTGAGCCATTGGCTTCAAGAAGACCCCAAAGGTCCACATGGTTCCGCCTTGGGTGAGCATCACGGCAAAGCAGGCTCCCGTGGTAAACCAACCGTAAAAGACCCCGGGGTTGTTCTTTTCTTCAGGCATAATAATTTGATCGAAGTTCCTTTTTCGGAGCGGCAGAGCCGCGTTTTATAAAATTGCGAAGCAATTTTATAGCTTGATATGGTTCCTATGGTGAGCGGTACCGTTGGGCTATGGGGTATCTCCTGCCGTACCCGAAGGACTTAGTAGTCACCTTCAGACCGGGCGGGGATTGGTTCCTCTTGTACTCGGTTGAATCGACGCGGGCAATGATATCGCTCACGATGGAGGGCTCAAATCCCATAGCCGCGATCTCATCCGGGGCTTTATTGTCCTCGATGTATGCCGTGAGGATCGCATCCAGGATCTCATAGGGGGGCAGATCATCCTGATCTCGTTGATCGGGTTTCAGCTCTGCCGACGGGGGCTTTGTGATGATTCTCTCCGGGATAATCTCTCGATCCCTGTTTATGAATCGAGCGATTCGGTATACCGATGTCTTGGGCACATCCGCGAGAACGGCAAGTCCGCCGTTCATATCTCCGTACAGGGTGCAGTATCCCACCGCAAACTCCGATTTGTTGCCCGTTGCCAGGAGCAGGTGCCCCAGCTTGTTGCTGATCGCCATGAGCATCGTTCCCCTGATCCTCGCCTGAAGGTTCTGGCCCGTGAGCTCCGTTGCCACACCGTCAAACAAGGGGGAAAGGTCCTTGAGGTAGGTTTCGAATTCCACATCGATCGGCAGGGTAACAAGCTCAGCCCCTAGATTTGCTGCCAGAGTTTTCGTGTCCTCGACGTTTTCCTTGTTGGTGTATCGAGAGGGCATAAATACGAGCAGCACATGGTCCCCTCCAAGGGCCTGAACCGCTACATATGCGGTAAGCGCTGAATCGATGCCACCGCTTAAGCCAACGACAGCCTTGGAAAACCCGCATTTACGGATGTAGTCCCCGGTCCCCATTACCAGCGCATTAAGGACAGATTCGAGGTCCGACTGGGAGATCGGGTGAACCTCCCCTTCCTGGCTCGTGGTGTCGTAGATCACCATGTCTTCTGCAAAATCGCGGGCCCTTGCAACCAGCTCACCTTGTGCGTTATAGGCACAGCTGATACCGTCAAAAAGAACGCTGTCATTGCCGCCGACCTGGTTTACATACACGATGGGGATCCCATATTTTTTCACGATATTGCGAAACATATCCCGCTTAAACTCCCGTTTGCCCACATAGTAAGGGGATGCCGCCACATTAATGATGAGGTTGGCGCCCTCGCTGACCATCCGTTCCACCGGATCGATGGGGTACCGGGGCTTCATGAAGAATTCTCTATCATTCCAGATGTCCTCACACACGGCGAGCCCGATCCGGTGATCTTTATAAGGCCACGATGTGCATTCCGAGCCAGGCTCAAAGTACCTGGTCTCATCGAATACATCATAGGTGGGAAGAAGCCTCTTGTGCGCCCTATGGAGTATTTTTCCTCCCTCAAAAAGTACCGCTGAGTTATAGAGAGGGTTTCCTGCGTCCCCTGGGTTTCTATCCACATACCCGCATATCGCGCCGATCCCCGCAATGGATTGCACCAGGCTTTGTAGGGAAGCGAGGTTCGCCTCAACGAATTCGTTCTTCTCCAGGAGGTCTCGCGGGGGGTAGCCCGAGATGACGAGCTCTGGGAAAACGATCAGATCACAGGCGAGATGCTTGGCCTTCTCAGCAGCACCCCTCATCTTATCGGTATTGGAGGAGAAATCCCCGATGACCGGGTTGAGTTGGGCAAGGGCAATCCTCATGGTGTAAACCCTATAGCTCGAACGGCCAATCTCCGTCCCAGCAGTATAAGCATAAGCTATCCTTTGGCATCTTCAAGGCCGCAACAAAGGCCTCCAGAGAATTGTAGTTGACCGAATCCGCACCGATCTTATCGGCAACCCAGGCCTCCAGGGCCATAAGTTCTTCCTGAGTGGTAATATTTCCGTGGAGATAGTATTGCCTGGCTAAAAGCTCTTCATAGGTTCTGGTTGCGATGCCGAAATGACAGGGATACAGAAGTGGCGGGCATGCAATTCGCACGTGAACCTCCTTTGCCCCGGCGTTCTTTAGATCCCTCACCTTTTCCTTGATCTGGGTCCCCCGAACAATGGAATCATCACAAAGCACAATCCGTTTACCCTGAATGGCATATCCCAACACCGAGAGTTTCTTCTTGGCCATTCTATCACGGTCTTCCTGGGTGAGCTGGGTATAGCTCCGGTCTGCGTATCGGTTATAGAGAAAGACCTCCTGGTAGGGTAGGTCTGACCTCATGTGGTATCCGAGTGCATGGCCGATGCCCGACATCGGCACAGGGGCAACCAGGTCTGCCTGGATGCCGCCGTTTTCGATATCCCTCTCAGCAAGACTCTTCCCCAGGTTGTTCCTGGCCTCCTGAACCCAGAGCCCGTCGATTTTGCTGTCCATGCTGGCTGTGTAAGCCCATTCGAATGCGCAGTGAGCCCTCCGTGGGCTCTTGAGCTGTTGCCTAGTCTCGAATCCCTTTGGGGTAATGAACACAATCTCTCCAGGCCTTATATCTCTGGACGGCTTTATCCCTATGTTCTGGATAGCCCGTGACTCAGAGCTCACGAGGTAGGCACCAGATCCTTCCCCTAAGATAAAAGGTCTAAATCCATAGATATCCCGGGCTGCATAGATGCCCTCTCGGGTTAATACGAGGAGCGAGTAAGCGCCTTTTATCCTTTCTGACAGCTTCGAGATCCCGGTCAGAACGTTCTTCTCCTGCATGATGAGCTTGGAGATGATCTCGATATCCAGGCCGTGATAGAAGGCCTCTCCCCTGTCCTTCATCTCCTTAAGTAATTCCTCGTTGTTTATGATATTGCCGCTGAAGGCAACCGCGATCTCGCCGACTGCGCCTTGCCACATCATGGGTTGTCGCTCCTTGAGACTTACGTGCCCGATGCCCATGGAGCCTTTGAAGGTCTCAAGCTCATGAGAAGCAAAGGTGTTGCCAACCTGACCGTAGTGGGTGATCACGTGTATCCTGTTTCCATCATAGGTTGCGATGCCGCAGAATTGCTGGCCCCTGTGCTGGAGAAAGTCAAGGCCCCGGTAAATATCCTCAACACAGTCCGTATCACGCACAATGCCAAACACGCCGCAGTTCTCACCCATAGCGTTCATCTGGACTGCCCTCCTGTTTTGGCTGAAGGCCCGACGAGATATCCTTATGATAGGCCTGGAGCGATTTGACATATCCATGATCATGGTTGTAAGCCTCAATGCCTTTGGCAGCAGCCATGGCCGCTGCAAGGGTGGTGATGTACGGGACCTTATATTTCACCGCGGATTTTCGAATATAGGAGTCATCGTGCTTGCTCAACTTCCCGCTGGGTGTATTGATGACCAGGTGGATCTCTTGGTTTTTTATGGCATCAACGATGTTTGGCCTCCCCTCGTGCAGTTTGAGTATGTGTTCTGACTCGATCCCATGTTCGGCAAGAAATCGATGTGTTCCTTCAGTAGCCTTGATCGTGAAACCGAGGGCCTTGAATCGCCTCGCGATCTCCGGGACGTATGATTTGTCCTTTTCCAGCAGGGTAATCAACACGCTTCCCGCTGATGGAAGCCTCTGTTGGGTGGCCTCTTCCGCCTTGAAGAAGGCGAGGCCGGGATTTACCGCAAGCCCGAGCACCTCACCAGTAGATCTCATCTCCGGGCCGAGAAGGGGATCGACCTCGGGGAACATGGTAAAGGGAAAGACCGCTTCCTTAACCCCGAAATGAGGAATGATGCTTTGTTTCAGGCCGAGATCCTCGATTTTTTTCCCGAGCATGAGTTCTGTTGCCAGCCGGGCCATGGAGACGTTGCATACCTTGGACACAAGAGGCACGGTTCGAGATGCACGGGGGTTGGCCTCGATGATATAGACGGTATCGTGAGCGATAGCGTACTGTATGTTTAAAAGGCCCACGACCTTGAGTTCAATGGCGATCTTCTCGGTGTAGTCGTTGATGGTACGGATGTGTTTTTCAGGGATACTGATGGGGGGGATTATGCAGGCGGAATCCCCGGAGTGCACGCCGGCGAGTTCAATATGCTCCATAATGGAGGGAACAAAGGCCTTGTGTCCATCGGACAGGGCATCCGCCTCAGCTTCGATCGCATTCTCCAGGAATTTGTCGATGAGGATCGGCCGCTCAGGGGTAACATCTACGGCGGCTGCCACATAACGCCTGAGCATCTCCTCGTCATAGATGATCTCCATTCCTCTGCCCCCGAGCACATAGGACGGCCGCACCATAAGGGGATAGCCTATCGTTTCGGCGATAGCGAGCGCCTCATCCATGGTGGCGGCCATGCCGGACTCGGGCTCCGGGATGCCCAGCTCAGCCATCCTGTTTCGAAATCGGTCCCTATCTTCCGCGAGGTCAATGCTCTCAGGAGAGGTGCCGAGTATCGTGACCTCGGCCTCGGCCAGTTCCCTGGCGATGTTGAGCGGGGTCTGCCCTCCGAACTGGACGATCACCCCCTCGGGTTGCTCCTTTTCGTATATGCTCAGCACATCCTCAACCGTGAGGGGCTCGAAGTAAAGCCTGTCTGAGGTATCGTAGTCCGTTGAGACCGTCTCCGGGTTGCAGTTCACCATAATGGATCGGTAGCCGAGATCCCGCAGGGCAAAGGCCGCATGGACACAGGTGTAATCGAATTCAATCCCCTGGCCGATCCGGTTAGGGCCGCCGCCCAGGATCATGATCTTGCGACCTGTGCCCTCGTTCACCCTGTCGGGCGCGTTATACGTGGAAAAATAGTAGGCTGCATCTTCGACACCACTGACCGGCACCGGCTCCCAACCCTCAACTACGCCGAGAGATGCGCGCTTGTTGCGAATATCTATCTCCAGGCACCCGAGGAGGAGCGACAGGTAGCGGTCTGAAAATCCATCCTTCTTGGCCTGGATCAGCAGTTCATTAGGAAGCTCTGTGTCCTTACAGGCGAGTATCCTTTCCTCGAGCACGACGAGCTCTTTCATCTGCTTGATAAACCACGGTTTGATAGAGGTCTTTCGGCAGAGCTCATCAATGGCGGCGCCTTTTCTCAGGGCTTCGTACATAATGAACTGTCGCTCGCTGGAAGGCTCGGTCAAAAGATCCATGAGTTCATCAAGGGATTTCTCGTGGAAATCTCTGGCGAATCCGAGCCCGTAACGCCCGTTTTCAAGGGAGCGGATCGCCTTTTGGAATGCCTCCTTGTAGGTCTTTCCGATGCTCATCACCTCGCCGACTGCCCTCATCTGGGTGCCGAGCCTGTCTATAGCGCCCTCGAACTTCTCAAATGCCCACCTGGCAAACTTGACCACCACGTAATCCCCAAAGGGCGTATACTTATCAAGGGTTCCCTCACGCCAGTACGGGATTTCGTCCAGGGTCAACCCTGCTGCAAGGAGTGTGGAGATGCGGGCTATGGGAAAGCCCGTGGCCTTTGAGGCGAGGGCCGAGGAGCGGGATGTACGGGGATTGATCTCTATAACTACGAGGCGGCCTGAGTCTGGATCATGGGCGAACTGGATGTTGGTGCCGCCTATCACCTGTATTGCTTCTACGATTTTATAGGATAACTCCTGCATGCGCATCTGCAGGCCATGGTCTATGGTGAGCATGGGCGCCGTGCAAAAAGAGTCTCCGGTGTGGACGCCCATGGCGTCCACGTTCTCGATGAAACACACAGTGATCATCTGGTTCTTGTGGTCCCGCACCACCTCGAGCTCCAGCTCCTCCCATCCGAGCACCGATTCCTCCACGAGCACCTGACCGATGAGACTCGCGGAGAGTCCACGGCTTGCCACGGTCCTGAGTTCTTCGACGTTATAGACGAGGCCGCCGCCTGTCCCCCCCATGGTATAGGCGGGTCTGATCACCACGGGATAGCCGAGTCCCTGTGCGATGCCCTCAGCCTCGTCAACGCTATAGGCCGGGGCGCTTTTCGGCATATCGATGCCCAGAGCCTCCATGGCGGACTTGAACTCGATCCGGTCCTCTCCCCGCTCAATGGCGTCCACTGCCACGCCTATGACCTGCACGCCATATCTCTCGAGCACCCCTTTCCTGTGTAACTCAGAGGTGAGATTCAGCCCTGATTGACCCCCAAGGTTGGGGAGGATCGCATCGGGCTGCTCCTTTTCGATTATCTTTTCCAAGGTATCCGCATTCAATGGCTCTATGTACGTGGCATCAGCCATTCCCGGATCGGTCATAATGGTTGCCGGATTGGAGTTCACGAGCACGATCTCGTAGCCGAGCGACTTCAAGGCCTTGCAGGCCTGGGTGCCGGAGTAATCGAACTCGCAGGCCTGGCCAATGATAATAGGCCCTGATCCGATAATCATAACCTTATGCATATCAGTACGTTTTGGCATGGCCCGTTTCCTTACGTGTAAACAATAACTCAACTTGTGTAATGGTATGATGGCTTAAAAAATAGTATGGAGATACAAATTTATCAAGCAGTTTTCTTCTATGAAGGGATACTATATATTGTTTTCAGCCTCTGTTTAGAAATCCGTAAAAAAAGACATAATCCTATTGGGTAAGGGTTTTTCCGGCAAAAAGGTGTGGCATTATCGGTGTAACTATCATAAAATATCGTACTAAAAATGAATCATCAGTCTGAGGAGTCGCTGTGAACTCGGCCTTTATGAACCCCGCCACAGGCGGGGCCCTTAGTTTGCTTCGGCTATGCCGCGCAACCGCTCTGTTTCTCGCAATGACAGGTAAAAGACTTTTACGAGTTTGTCAAATCGCACCAAGACCCGAGATATCTTATCAGGTGAGGAAGCATTTTAGTTAAAAGGATTTTTGTTGCATGAGGGCGAGGTAGGGTTGTCTATGGAGAAGATCGAACCAAAAACATATGATAAATATATACGGGCTCTTATGGATATCAGCCAGGCCATAACCTCTGAAATGTACCTGGAGGACATTCTCAAGCTTATCGTGATGGTCACCGCAAAGGTGATCGGCCTTGAAATCTGCTCTCTTTGGCTTATAGATGAAGATAAAGAGGGGAAACAAATGCTGCTCAAGGCTACTCAGTCCATGGATCCTGATTATTTCAAGGACCGATCCCTAAAGATGACTGAGGGTGTGGTGGGATATATAGCAAGCACCGGTCAAACACTGATTGTGAATGATGTATTACAGGAGCCCAGATTTAAGGAAAAAGAAATGGCCAAAAAACTGGGCCTGGTGTCCATGATTGGAGTGCCTTTAGGCTCGAAGGACGGCCGTGTCATTGGTGTGGTGGATTGTTTTACGATTCAGCCGTATCAATTTTCAGAAGCAGAAATAAATCTCATAAAAACGGTTGCGAATCAGGCAGCTATCGCGATTGAGAATGCCAGACTTTTAGTCAAGACGAGGGTCATTCAAGAGGAGTTAGAGACTAGAAAAAAGATTGAGCGAGCCAAAGAGATACTGATGGCCAAAAAGGACTTGCCTGCTGATAAGGCTTTTCGATGGTTGCAAAAAAAGAGTATGGACACGAGGAAGTCTATGCGGGAGATTGCCGAGGCGCTCATCATATCCCAGGATATATGACCACGAGGGAAAAGCATAGAGGCGTAAAGAAAAAGCTTGACAAATGATAGAGTCACCATGATAAATGTATTGATACGTATCACATAGCAGGAATACAAAGACGTATTGCTGAAGGCGACGAGGAAGTCCACAATCTGCAAGGCTGCAGGTTGTGGACTTTTTGTTTTATAGCATTGTGAGCTGCACCGATTACTAGAAGGAGGAGTTAGGTATGTCATTCAGCAAACCAAATCGTAGCGCTGCAACCGTGACCACAACTCGTGTAGAACCAGCACCCATTTCGGGCATCTGTGCTACCTGCCTGGATGGTTGTGAGGGGCCCTGTGAAATAGGGCGCTCTGCACTGAAAGGACGCGAGATGATCTATCCTCAGCCCTTCGGCAAGGTCACGGCAGGGTCCAATAAGGACTATCCCGTAGATTTCTCCCACTTTAATATTCAAGGAACGTGCGTAGGGGCAATGGGTAGCGAGGCCAACCCCGATATTGCCACGTTTCCGGCAGTAGACTGCACCACGTCACTAGGGGCTGATAACAGCATCAGGATGGATTTCCCTGTGTTCACAGGCGCTTTAGGCTCCACGGAGATCGGGCGCCTCAACTGGGAGGGCATCGCAGTCGGCGCGGCGATCTCAGGGGTGATCGTCGTAGCAGGAGAGAATATCTGCGGCATGGATCCACAGGCAGAATTCAAGAACGGAAGAATCTTTAAATCACCGGAGATGGACCGCCGGATAGAGACCTATAAGAGATGGTACGACGGGAAAGGCGGGGTCATAGTTCAAGCCAATGTTGAAGACACCAAGCTTGGGGTGCCTGAATACGTGATCGAGAAGCTGGGCGTGGAGATATG
>CAYPNL010000309.1:0-3719 GCA_964412045.1 uncultured Desulfobacteraceae bacterium | reverse complement strand
AGCAGCATCATGCCGCAGAAGAAAAACCCCGATATACCGGAGCTGATACGAGGGAAGACAGGGAGGGTTTACGGCCATCTCACTGCGTTGCTGACCATGATGAAGGGACTTCCCCTCGCCTACAATAAGGATATGCAGGAGGATAAGGAAGCCCTCTTCGATACAGTTGATACTGCAATGAATTCACTGACCATCCTCTCCATGCTCCTCAAAGAGGTGGAATTCAAGGGGGAGAATATGTTGAGGGCCACGCAGCAGGGATATCTGGTAGCCACGGATCTTGCCGATTACCTGGTTGGAAAGGGCATGACCTTCAGGAAGGCCCACCAGGTGGTAGGCGATATCATCCGTACAGCAGAGGCCGGTAATAAAGAACTCCACCAGCTTGACATGAAGGAGATGAAGGAGTTCAGCCCGTTGATTGAGGAAGATGTCTACGAGTGGCTCGATCCCCGTTCCTGTGTCGAGAGAAGAAACATCAACGGTGGAACAGGACCCGATGCAGTCAAGAGGGCGCTGAGAAAGGCGCGGAAAGAGCTTCAAACATGAGCCGCATTCTATGGTTTCTCTTGCTTCTTTCTATGCTCATTCTGCTATGGGGCTGCGGCAGGAAAGCACCGCCTACGATGCCTGAAAAGTCCTCTACCCTGATTTTGAAACTTGAAACTGGAAACTCGATACATAAGGGAATTTATCTATCTAAAAAGATTGCTTTCCGATATCCACAAGTTTCAAGTCTCCAGTTTCAAGTTTCCAAATAAAAGGAGGATCAAATGATGAAAGGTATGCCGAATATGGGGAATTTGTTGAAGACGGCTCAAAAACTTCAGGAACGGATGGCAAAGCTTCAGGAAGAACTCGGCGAACGGACGGTTGAGGCTTCGGCCGGTGGCGGAATGGTCACCGTTACGGCAAGCGGGAAACAGGAGATCGTCTCGATAAAAATAGATCCCGAGGTAGTAGATGCCCGAGATATAGAAATGTTAGAGGATCTCATCCTGGCAGCGGTTAATGACGCGCTGTTTCAGGCAAAACAGATGGTAACCGAGGAGATGAGCAAACTGACCGGCGGTGTATCCATACCGGGACTCATGTAAGTTTTTCTCTATTGAGTTTACACTGTTTATAGCGTTTATTGGGTTTTTCTCATTTCCATTGCTAACCGTGCTAACGCAATAAACGCTATAAACTCAACCAACACAATGAACTACCCGCCGCAAGCAGCGGGGTATCGAGTGTCAACGTCATGCCGGTCCCGGATCAGGGTCCGGGATGACGGATCCGGCTTCCAGTATAACTTCTGGATTCCGGCTTTCGCCGGAATGACATATCGCAGCAAGCTGCGGGGTATTAGACCCTAAAACCAAATCAACCGTAATCACGAGTATGGACATTTATCCACCATCACTGGGTAACCTCATCGATCAATTCAGCACGTTACCCGGTATCGGAAGGAAATCAGCGGAGAGACTGGCCCTCCATGTGTTGAGAAGCCCACGGGAGCTCGCTGAAAGGCTCGCCCAAGGTCTTATGGAGGTCAAGGAAAAGATCAGGTTTTGCTCCATATGCTTTAATATAACCGACAGTGATCCCTGCCCTATCTGCTCGGATCAACGCAGGGCAAACGGAACGCTGTGCGTTGTTGAAGGACCTGGAGATCAACTAGCCGTTGAACGATCAGGCTCCTTCAGCGGGAGATATCACATCCTCCAGGGCGTTCTCTCCCCACTCGACGGTATCGGTCCTGAGGACCTGCGTATCGCACAGCTTTTGGCCCGCATCCGAAATGAGAACATCAGGGAGGTCATCCTCGCGATCAACCCCAGCGTGGAAGGAGAGGCCACCGTTTCATATGTAACCGAGATCCTCAGTGAGAAAGACCTGACTGTTACCAGAATTGCCCTCGGCATTCCTCTCGGCGGCGACCTCAAATATATCGACAGCATGACCATCAAACGGTCTATGGATAACCGATCCTCCTGCGTCCTATGATCTCGCAATCGGCAATCAGCAAGCTCCGCAAAATCCTCGGCAAGGATCATCTCCTCACCGATACCGGGGATCTCGGTCTTTTTTCCCACGATGCGACAAATCAGGAGTTCTTCCCCGATGCAGTCGCATTTCCGGAAAATGCGGATCAGATATCGAACATCCTCCTTCTCGCCAATAAAGAACGATTTCCGGTCATACCACGCGGGGCCGGCAGCGGCATGAGCGGAGGAGCAGTAGCCGTCCAGGGGGGTCTCGTGCTCTCAACGGACAGGCTGGATAAGATTTTTCTCATCGATGAGGAAAACCTCCTGGCCAAGGTAGAGCCCGGTGTGGTAACGGCCCGCCTCCAGGATGAGGTGGAAAAGCTTGGCCTCTTTTACCCGCCGGATCCAGCGAGCCTCGATATCTCAACCATCGGCGGCAATGTGGCCGAGTGTGCAGGTGGACCAAGGGCGGTCAAATACGGCGTGACAAGGGACTACGTCACAGGCCTCAAGGTGGTGCTTCCCACCGGTGAGATTATCACCACCGGCGTAGAAACCACCAAAGGAGTCGTGGGCTACGATCTTACCAGGCTCATTGTCGGCTCGGAAGGCACCTTGGCCGTCATTGTGGAGATCATGCTCAGGCTTGTCCCTAAGCCCGAGTTGAAGCAGACCATGCTGATACGCTTCTCAGACATGGCCGCTGCAGCACGGTGCGTTTCTCAGATCATCAAGGAGAAGATCATACCCACCACCATCGAATTTATGGACAGCCTGTCCGTAGAATGCGTGAGGGACCAGGTGCCCCTTGAGCTTCCAATGGGCGAATCCCTGTTATTGCTGATCGAGCTGGATGGGGATCAAGATCAGATTGACCGAGATACACGGCGAATCGAGGGGTTGTGCAGGCAGGCAGGGGTGGGCGAGCTTCGGTTCGCTGAAAACGAGCGCGAGGCGGAGGAGCTCTGGAAGGCACGGAGAAATCTGTCTCCATCACTTCAGAGACTTCGGCCCCACAAGATCAACCAGGATGTAGTGGTCCCCCGGAGCAGGCTCGCTGATTTCATGGTAGCCGTCTCAGGAATCGGGCAAAGATACGCTCTTCCCATACCCTGCTTCGGGCATGCCGGCGACGGCAATATCCACGTCAATATCATGTTTAACAAAGATAGGATTGATGAGGCAAAGAGGGCGCATCAGGCCCTTCAGGAGATCCTCAGGCTCACCCTGGATCTCAGGGGTACCCTCTCTGGTGAACATGGGGTCGGCATCAGCAAGAAGCCATACATAGGTATGGAGATAGCGCCCGCTGCCCTTGATCTCATGAGGAAGATAAAGAAGGCCTTCGATCCCAACGGCATCCTCAACCCCGGCAAGATATTTGATGTGAAATAGGATTTCTTACTAATCTATTCTCATCCTATCACCGATTTACACACTACAGACCTATCAGATTTGATTGGATTCGGCGTTAAAGGTACTATTAAGGCAAATGAGGACTTCTCATGAGCAAAGAATCAAAAAGAAGCATTGAGAGGCTGAAACCCGCGGATCATCTGCATAACCTTTTAGAGCGCAAACGGACAAAGGAAGCCCTGAGGGAGAGTGAAGAGAGATATAGAATCTTGACGGAGGAGTCCCCTTTTGCTGTCTCGATAATCAGCAAAGACGGCGCGTACCAGTACCTTAATCCCACGTTCATTGAGATGTTCGGCTATACCTTAGATGATATCCCCACCGGGA
>CAYPNL010000308.1:0-2394 GCA_964412045.1 uncultured Desulfobacteraceae bacterium | reverse complement strand
GGGCAGGGTCCTCGATGGAGTGGTAGTGAGGAGGTTTCTCAGTGCCGAGGCACCCCCGTACGCCAGGCCGATACTCGTGAAGGCCGAGCAGATGCGTCCAGATCGAGCCGAAGGACTTCCTCGCCTGATGGAACAGCTGGTTGGGGAGGCCGTTCAAAACCACCTCTGGAGACAGACGAAAACGATTAACCTGATCCCATCGGAGCAGACCCCCTCAAAGCTGGTCAGGCTCCTCTGCTCCATGGATCCTTCAGGCAGATATGCGGAACACAAGTTCATCGAGGCCCTTGGCGACTCGGAGGTACCCTACTACCAAGGAACCGAATTCATCATAAAGGTGGAACAGCTCCTCGCCCGGGAGATGGCGAGATTCCTGGGATGCGCCCAGGTTGAGGTACGGGCCATCAGTGGACAGCAGGCAAATAAGACCGTGTTCAGCGCCCTCGTTGCTTACAAAAACAGGCTCGACAGAAAGACCGAGCCCCAGAGGCTAAGAAAGGTCATGAACAACCATCTGGGAAAGGGCGGGCACCTCAGCGCCCAGCCTCTCGGTGCTCTGCGGCACTATATCATGGTGGATCCCATCACCGAAAAACCGGCCGTGGTGAACTTTCCGGTGAGAAAAGACAACCCCTATAAGATAGACCTGGATGAAACGGCCCGCCTCATAGAAGAGCATAAACCGGAACTCATCATCCTGGGCAAGAGTATGGTCCTGCACCCTGAACCCGTTGCCGAGATACGAACGATCATTGATGCCATGAAGGACAGGCCGTATTTGATGTATGATATGGCCCATGTGCTCGGCCTCGTGGGGCCCCATTTTCAAGCGCCCTTCAAGGAGGGGGCCGATATCGTGACAGGATCCACCCACAAAACGTTTTTCGGCCCACAGAGGGGAGTGATCGCCAGCGACATGGAGGAGGATTCCAGGGAGTATCAACTATGGGAGACGATCCAAAGGGAGGCCTTTCCCGGAAGCACGAGCAACCATCACCTGGGGACCTTGCTGGGCCTCTTAATGGCTGCCTATGAGATGAACCTCTATGGAAGAGACTACCAACGCCAGGTTCTCTCCAATGCAAAGGCATTCGCACGAGCACTTCAGGACAGAGGATTTCTCGTTGAGGGGGACCCTGAGGTGAGTTTTACGGAAACCCACCAGGTGATTCTGAATGTGGGGTACGCGACTGGCCCCGAGATAGCCGAGAGGCTCGAGAGCAACAACATCATCGTCAACTACCAGTCCATACCCTTTGACGAGGGTTTCAGCTCGAGCAGCGCCCTGAGGATGGGCGTTCAGGAGATGACCAGGTTCGGGATGGAAGAAAAGGACTTTGAGGAACTGGCCGGGTACATGAAGGAGGTCATACTCGATCACAAGGATATCGGAGCCCACATCGCTCGGTTCAGGAGTAAGTTCACGGAGATGGCCTACTGCCTTCCCGAGGAAGAGGCGAAGCCCCTGATAGAAACCCTTGTCACAAACGTTCTATAAAAATCCAAGCGAATCAGGCAGTTCGACCTTTGCGGGCTTCACAGCAACTGCTCCGGGCTCCGCAACCAAAGCGATCATGAGGGATCACGAGAAAACGGGATAGGTCGCATCGAATACGAGAGTTTCAAGGTGGAGGTGTGTAGCGATGACAAAAGAATATGTGGTGCTGGAAGACAGGTTCTACGCTGAGACCCACGAGTGGGCCAAGAAGATCGGGGATGGGAGGTTCTGGGTAGGGATCACTGACTATGCCCAGGATAACCTCAAGGATATCTATGCTGTTGAGCTGCCCAAGGTAGGCGAGACATTGGAACAATTCCAGGCATGGGGCCAGATAGAATCCGAAAAGGGCGCCTCAGAGCTGGTCTCTCCTCTCAGCGGAGAAGTGGCGGCGATCAACACCGATGGTCTCGGGGATGTCTTCGACACCGGGGAAACGGCCAAGACTTACGTGTATGGGGGAGACCTCTTTAATATCAACAAAAAACCCTACGAAACCTGGCTCATAGAGCTGAAAACAGGGGATGAGGCACAGGTCAACAGCCTCCTGAAGCCGGACGAGTATAGAAAGACAATGGGTTAGAAACGCCATGAAGCTCAGAGTGGTTGCCCCAGAGCAGGAGATTGAATACTCCTACGGGCTGTCGCTTCAAGAAGAGGCGCTCCGCAATATCGTCGAGAAAGGAGGTACCGATATCCTTCTGCTCCTGCGACACAGGCCGGCGATTACGCTCGGGTATTTCGCAAAAGAGAAAAACCTGCTTATGGAAAAAGAGGAGTTCAGGAACAAGGGGGTCGGGATCTACCGCACCGATAGAGGGGGTGATGTCACCTATCACGGTCCGGGGCAGTTGATCTGTTACCCGGTTATCGATATGCAGAGAAAGGGCCTGCGC
>CAYPNL010000307.1:0-2766 GCA_964412045.1 uncultured Desulfobacteraceae bacterium | reverse complement strand
TTGAAGCGGCACGCTGATGCCCCCTGTTCAAGGGTATGATGGGAAAAAAGACACCCCCATGCCCATTCACCAGGTAGTTTCAAAAGGCTAACGTGTTACAAAAAAAACAGATTTAGGCTTTTTACGACGTGGTCAATTTTATAGTGTGATTCCTATGCGCGAGGAAAAAAGATGAAAAGGCGTTGTAGCGGCATTCTCCTTCATATCACCTCCCTGCCTTCGTCCTATGGGATAGGGGATCTGGGGCCGGAGGCGTATCGGTGGGCGGATTTTCTTGCCGAAACAAAACAGGGTATCTGGCAGATCCTTGCCCTAAATCCAACTGACCCGGCTTACGGGAATTCCCCATACCAGAGCGTATCAGCCTTTGCAGGGAATCCCTTGGTCATCAGCCCGGAGCTGATGGTGAGAGAGGGGTTTCTCGAACAACCGGATATTGAGAATCTGCCCGGCTATCAGGCAGGACCTATAGACTATACGGCGGTCATTACAGCCAAGGAACGCATGTTTCAGGTTGCCTATGAGCGGTTCCGGCAGGGAGGCAAAGGCCATGAATACGAGAGATTCTGCGCTGAGAATGCCTCCTGGATCGATGATTTTGCCCTTTTTATGGCCCTGAGGGACTATTTCCCGGGAAGGTCCTGGACGGCATGGCCCCAGGAGGTGCGGGATAGACAACCTGAGGCCTTGGAATCCATGAAGGAAGAGCTTCGCGATGAGCTTGAGAGGACCAAGTTCCTCCAGTATGTGTTCTTCGAACAGTGGCATACTCTCAAGGCATACTGCAACAGCCGCGGCATCCAGCTATTCGGCGATATCCCCATCTACGTGATACATGAGAGTGCGGACGTGTGGGCCAATCCCGAGCTCTTTGTGCTCGACGATGAACGCAGGCCCGCTATAGCCGCAGGCGTGCCGCCCGATTACTTCAGCGAAACAGGCCAGCTCTGGGGAAACCCCGTGTACCGCTGGGATGTGATGCGGCAGAGGGGGTATGGCTGGTGGATTCGGAGGGTGGCGCATAACCTCAAGCTCTTTGATCTCATACGGATCGACCATTTTCGCGGCCTTGTCGGCTACTGGGTGGTTCCCGCAGGGGAAACGAATGCCGTGAACGGCAGGTGGGTTGAGGCCCCGGCAGAGGAGCTCTTGAATGCCCTGCTCAGAAGATTTCCCTACCTCCCTATTATTGCAGAGGATCTCGGGCTCATCACCCCTGATGTGAGGGAGATCATGCACCGTTTCGATCTTCCCGGAATGAAGGTATTGCTCTTTGCCTTTGGATGGGATCTCCCCACGAATCCCTATATCCCCCATAACCTTCCCAGAAACTGCGTGCTCTACACCGGAACCCATGACAACAATACGACAAGGGGATGGTTCGAACGGGAGGCGAGCCCCGAGATCAAAGAAAGACTCTTCCGGTACCTGGGACGGGAGGTTCCCGAAGAGGATATTCACCGGGAGATGATCAGGCTCGCCATGATGTCTGTGGCTGACATGGTGATTATTCCCATGCAGGATGTCCTGGGTCTAGGGGAAGAGGCCAGGATGAATAGGCCGGCCACGACAGAAGGCAACTGGCAATGGAGGCTTTTACCGGAGGAATCGACTCCCTTTATAACCGATATGCTCGGGGGTATGACGGAGCTCTACGGGAGGGCCTAAGGAGGCTATTTCATACTTTTTGTAACATATCCCTGCACCATCATGTCCCTGCCCGAGCATCTCCGGATGCCGGATCATCCACCCTCCGTAGCAAAGCTACTGCGCCCGTCCTCCGTAGCAAAGCTACTGCGGAGGCTGGAGAGGACGGGAGGCTTACAGTGATTCGAGGAGCCCTCTTGCAGCCCTTTGCCCTTATAGTGCCTCTCGTTTTTTGAGCCATGCAATTCATCATATGGTGAGGTTATGCCATCTCAATGGTTGCATTTTTTTCCTAAAGGGATAGGATGCAAAGGTCAAGCCTTTTTATGGGCGAACCATGTGATATGCTCATAAAAAAGTTTTTTCATTTTTCTCAAATCCTCATATATCTTCCACCGGAGAGAGGAGGCATCTATCATGGGTACCTGGGAGGCATATCTCGATGAAAACAGGGAGCGTTCTATCCGTGAACTCAAAGAGTTCCTGAGCATTCCCAGCATTTCCAGCTTGCCCGACCATAGCGCCTACGTCCGCGAGGCGGCTCAATGGGTTGAGGCTCGTATGGCAAGGGCGGGCATTGAGTCGGTTCAGATCATGCACACCGGCGGGCATCCTGTGGTATACAGCGATTGGCTCCATGCCCCTGGTAGGCCGACGGTGCTGATCTATGGCCATTTCGACGTTCAACCGGTTGATCCCCTCGATTTGTGGGAGAACCCGCCCTTTGAGCCTGTCATACGGGATGAGCGCATCTATGCGAGAGGCGCCAGTGACGATAAGGGCAACATGTTCATCCCTATTACTGTGGTTGAGGCCATGCTCGAAACCCTGGGGAGTTTGCCGGTCAACGCGAAGTTCCTCTTTGAGGGTCAGGAGGAGATCGGCAGCCCTCAATTGCCGGATTTCATCTCAGCCAAGGCCGATCTCTTGAAGTGCGACCTGGTTCTGAACGCCGACGGCGATCAGTGGGGTGAAGATCAGCCGGCCCTGGTTCTCGGCACCCGTGGACTCGTTGCGGTGTTTCTGGATGTGGAGGGCCCTGACCACGATCTCCATTCCGGGGTTTACGGCGGTACCATTACAAACCCGATTCATGCGCTAGCCCGAATTGTTGACTCT
>CAYPNL010000306.1:0-24803 GCA_964412045.1 uncultured Desulfobacteraceae bacterium | reverse complement strand
TTCCCCCTCCTGAGACCCAGGGTACGGTATGTATTCTTGCCTTTAAAGTCCATTATAGCCATCACATTATGGCCTTACGCACCACGGTCTTTCTAAGTCCATCGATTCATAAATTCGATGACGAATTTATTTAATCAGGACTTAGTGCTGAGTGAGCATTTTATCTTCTCTGATTCGTTAAAATACGTCACTTTATTTGCGAATCGAAGCACTAAGCCTCAGCCCGAAATAGACTACTGAGAAGAGATAAGCAGGCAGGTACAGCCACCAGGCGAATGAATTCGGGATGCCGGTGCGGAGCTCGTCACCAGGGAGCCGTATGATGTTCTTCCAGTCCCAACAGAAGGCCACGATCAACAAAAGCCCGCAGCCAAGTAAAATGGCGAAGTCGAACCATCGCCAGGAGATGGCGTATCCGTTTTCCTCGTAGTAGATAATGAGCGATCCAGCCACGGTCATGGCCAGGGCGATCAATACCGGCGTTATGATAGGGCCTACCCAGGGAAGGGGCACGAAGAAGAGCAGATCCCATGTCATAAGGCTCTCAGGCCATCCCACCATGACCCAGAGCCAGATATAGAAGAATATATCCCAGAGCCCAAAGCCGATCATGAAGAAGCAGAACCTCTGCCATGAGGTCCTTCCAGATGCCCAGCCTACTGCCACCAGCATGACGATTGTGGCGATCTCGCGCATAAACTCGATGCGCATGAGCCTGTCCACTACCAACTCCCCTTCCCGCCATTCCATGACCACGGGAAAGGAGAAGCTCCCTCCAAAATAGATCTCACGGAGGTATACCACGATGGCGCCCTCGACCCAGGCAAAGGCGATCGCAAATGCCGCCACCCATATCCAACGTCTCAAGGCATGTTCTCGCACAGGTTGCATAGTTCCTTTTCCTGTATGAATATCCCATCCATGTATTGTTGCCGCTCTCTGTGTTCAATACCTAGGGCAGAGCGGCCAGAAACCTCGCAGCCGGCATGACGCGCACCTTGCCGTCAAGGAAGTCCTTTCTGCCTTCAAGATCTATCTGGAAGAGATGCGGAATGCCGAGCCTTTCTCCAAAATAGGTCAAGGAAGGGTTCGCGGAGTCGCTTCCTGCTTTGCATTTTACGGCGAACCAGGGCTTTGTCTCGAAGGTCATAAAAAAATCCACTTCCCTCTTGTCGGCATCTCTCAAATAATGAAGCCCGACGCGGTATCCCTGCTGATCCTCGAGAGCATGCTTGAGTTTGAGCAAATGCCCTGCTACAAGGTTCTCAAAGCGCGGGCCCTCATTGGGCACTGAAGACCAGTCCCATAGATACACCTTGGGCGCTTTCTTTAAGGCCCGTATTGCCCTGTGAGAAAAAGGGGGGATTCTGTAACAGAAATAAAGGCGCTCAAGGATGTCCATCCAGTGCGATACGGCCCTGTGGCTCACCTCAAGATCCTCCCGCAGGGACTGAAGCGATAAAAGCCCGCCCACCCTGTCCGGAAGGAGGTCTGACAGCAATTCCATGGAGGAAAGGTCCCTTACATTCTCAAGTTCACGAACATCCTCTCTGAAAAAGCGATCCAATCTCTCCTTTCTCCAACGCCTCAGGTTCCGCTGATCCTTTTTCAAGAATGGTTCTGGGAAAGGTCCATAGTGCAGGAGTGCAGATACAAGATCGGGGTCATACGCCTCCGGAAAATCCATCTCCCCTCCTGCAGGGAGGCCTTTATTGGCAAAGAGAAGCTCACCGACTGAAAACCCATGCAGGCGGTGCGCATGATACCGTCCCTGCAAGGAGTCCCCACCCTTACGATAGATGTCCAGACGTGCGCTGCCCGTGATGAGAAAACGGATCCTCCGACCGTGGGTATCATATTCGCCCTTGACCCAGTTCTTCCACCGCGAGTACTTGTGCAATTCATCCAGGACTATTGTGCTGCGCACCGCAGGCCAATGACCGGTAAGTATGGCTTTCCTGTCTTCGCGGCGATCCCAGTTGTAGTAAAGATCTTCCTTGGTCTCGAGGAATACCCTTGCCAAGGTCGTCTTTCCCACCTGCCTGGGGCCGGAGAGAAAGACCATCTTTTCCTCCAGATCCTTGCGGATAATCTCCTGTAGATATCTCTTCATCATCGCATTAGGATTTTTGCCACAAAGCAAAAAATAATGCAATCTTTTTTGCTTTTAGGCAGCTTTTCGCACGTATCCGTGCTCAGCTTGCACCTCGCTCAAAATCCGGTCCAATGCCTGCTTGGTTTGTTTCTTTCTCAATCTGAAAGGAAGAGAGACATCCTGATAAAGTATTTATCGGTGAGCCGATTAGCATTATCGGGTTTGGCAAGGCCTCCATCATCGATGATCCCAAGGAAAGGGCAAAGGCCATGAATGCCATCATTCTTTCTGGGCGTCGAGATTCAGTATCAAGCCAAGTGAGTTTGCGTGATTTTGATAAAATACTACTTGACAAAGTGGTCTGGTCTGGCCAGACTATATAAGTGAAGGGAGGGTTCTTTCATGCAGATTACCAATATTTCAGAGGCCAAAGCCCAGTTGTCGGCCCTTATCGAAAAGGTTATTGCCGGCGAGGAAGTCATTATCGGGAAGGCCGGCAAACCGGTTGCCAGGCTTATCCGATATGAACGAAACAGGCAAGCGCGCGAGCCTGGGGCATTACAAGGGAAGATAAAAATCGCAGATGACTTTGATGCATTGCCTGAGGATATTGCACAAGCGTTTGGAATGGAGGGGGAATGAATCTTTTGCTGGATACCCATATCTTTTTGTGGTGGCTCGATGACAATGCATCATTATCAACGAATGTACGTGGAGCGATTGCAAACACCGACAATGTGATCATCCTGAGCGCAGCCGTGATATGGGAGATTCGCATCAAACAGGGGATCGGTAAACTCGAAATTGCACCGAATTTCTATAAGGTGATTAAAGAACAAGGTTTTGAAATGCTGTCCATCACCCCTGATCATGCCTATGCTGTAGGAAATCTTCCAAACCACCATCGAGATCCCTTTGATCGGATACTGATTGCGCAAGCACTATTGGAAGGTTTTACCATCGTTACCCATGATGCAATTTTCAATAGGTATCCGATCCCCGTTTTAGGAACCTGATTAGTGTATCTTGCGGTGCGTTATGCATTACTCATCGCCCTTTTCGATTAGGGGTGTGATATGAGGAGAAAAGAGAAGGAAATCACCGATAAGGCAGTCATCGAATCGATCATCCTCAGTGCATCGGTGTGCCGATTAGCGTTATCTGAAGACAATCATCCCTATATCATCCCTCTTTGTTTCGGGTATGAAGACAACGCCCTGTATGTTCACTCCGCTCCTCACGGCAAAAAATTGGACATGCTCAGGATCAACAATACGGTTTGCTTTGAGTTCGATATCGATCACCGGATTGTAGAGGCTCACGATGCATGCGGATGGAGCATGAACTACCGCAGCGTTATCGGGTTTGGGAAGGCCTCTATCGTCAATGATCCTGAGGAAAGGGCAAAGGCCATTACTACCATCATCCGCCACTATACGGGCAGACCTTTACCGTATTCCGAAGCCAAGTTAAAGAATACCGTGATTATTAAGGTAGAAATCGAGAGCATCACCGGGAAGGAATCAGGATATTAATGAATAGATGACAGCCCAGCTCCGATAAGCAAATGTTGATGCATTGCCTGAGGATATTGCAGATCAGAGTATTTCTCCACTCCAGGGCCGGTTAACAAACTCTTGCCAGACATTGTTCACGGATAAGCGATGGTTCGCGTATAAGCCTTTGATATTCAGTAGACAGCAAGAGATCATATCGAATGGCTTCAGGGAAAAGCATCTTGAGCAGGGTGCTCTTTCCTGTCTGACGCGGTCCCCAGAGAAGACAGGTCTCTTGAGAACTCAAATGTAATTGTTGCCTTCTTTTATACATGTATTATAAAGATTAATGAGTAATTCTGCAAGCATTTTTCTACTGATACCGGTTGCGGCTTTTGATGGTTACGGAGATTTTTATCAGGCTATGTTGAATATCATGGAAAAGGCCGACATGTTCGAATCAGGGGTCACCCCTTACTCATCAATACCTACAATCAGGTGATTCTTTGAGTTTCGCATCTCTTTCTTTGCTGTTGCTGAAGCTCGTTTGTCAAACAAGCCTGAAAGGGCGAAACAAACTGGTTTGCACGAAACCAATCTCGGATTTTGGGTCAGTTATACCTATTGACAATGGGGAGTAGCTCAGATTATAAAATTAAATTAATATTGCCTACTGGGTTCTAAAGGAAAGGAGCAATTGCCCATGACTGATGCAAAAAGAGGTGATTTTATACAGGTGCACAAAGTCATCTTAGAACCTGATCAAAGAATGGAGGGCCTTCCTCCTTCCACAAAGTCTGTACCTTATGAATGCTGGATCAAAGGCTTCCTGATAGATGAAAAGGCTAATAAAGGAGATAAAGTCAGAATCGAGACGTTTATAGGGAGAGAGATATCAGGAACCATGGACCTGGTCAATCCGGTATATGAACACAATTTTGGGGTGCCCCAAAGGGAAATCCTGCCAATCGGCAATGAAGTCAAGAAGCAACTAAAAGAAAAATGATAGACCAAAAAGGGGAGAGGTAATGGGCAACAGCTACTCAGAAGTTATGGCAAGGAAAAAAGATATCCTTAATAAGGCAACGGGGATTGATTATGGAAAGTTTGAAAAATCACCAATAGCCTTTGATTATGAAGAGCTTATGAATTCATGTGGATATTCTCTGGAAGACGTGCAGGAGATTTTTCTGCAGACCGGTGTGGGAAAGACCCCTTTGATTGAACTAAGAAATCTGGCCCGACTTATCAGATCAGTTTCCCCCCCTGGCAAAGGATGCCGGATTTATGTTAAAGATGAGGCAGCTAATCCAAGCGGGAGCTTTAAGGACCGAAGAGCCGCCCTGTCTGTCTATCATGCCAAAAAGCTGGGATATGAAGGTGTGGTGACCGCCAGCTCTGGGAATTACGGTGCGGCGGTAGCCTCGCAGGCTGCTAAGTGGGGCCTGAAGGCAATTGTGCTTCAGGAAGTCTACGACAGCAGAAGGGTGGGTCAACCAGAAATTTTAGAAAAGACAAGGGCCTGTGAAGCTTATGGGGCTGAAGTCTGGCAGTTGACGGTAGGGCCGGAACTCTTCTATATTATGCTCCGCGTATTGGAGGATACCGGTTTTTTTAGCGCATCACTCTATGTTCCCACAAGCGTGTTAGGGATAGAGACCCTTGGATACGAGGTGGCTAATCAGATCTTAGAGCAGGAAGGCCGATTTCCTGACGTAGTCCTTATTACCCATGCGGGGGGAGGAAATGTAACGGGAACGGCCCGCGGGTTGAGAAAAGCGGGCAGCACCCAAACTACTGTAGTAGGCGTATCAGTTGATCTCCGGGGACTTCATATGGCAAGTGATAGTGATTTTAACCGAAAGTCTTTTACAACCGGGCACAGCGGATTCGGAATTCCCTTTCTCATCTGGCCAGATAGGACGGATGTACCGAGAAACTGCGCCAGGGGCTTGCGGTATCTGGATCGCTATGCCCTGGTGAGCCAGGGGGAAGTGTTTTATACCACGGAACTGCTGGCTAAGCTGGAAGGGATGGAAAGAGGCCCTGCAGGAAACACTTCTTTGGCTGGCGCTATTGCAATTGCCAAGGAGATGGATAAGGATCAGATTCTGGTAGTTCAGGAAACAGAATACACAGCAGCAGGAAAGCTCCCCTCTTCTCAACTGACCTTTGCAAAAGAAAACGGCATCCAGGTAAGACGGGGAGATCCACGGGAGAATACTCCTGGTGAATCCATTATCATTCCCGAGCGCATAGATCAAATAGCGGTTGAAGATTTCAATATGGACAAAATCCGGCAGTCCTATATTGAAAAAGTAATCAAGACGGCCGAAGGCTATGAGTTAACCGAAGACGATGAACGGTTCCTCGCTGAAGATTCAAAAAGTTCTTTGGATCAGGTTCGCGAGGTAATACAGTCTTCTCAAACCATTAGGCCAAACCGCAGTCAGGAGTTAGGCGTTTAGAAGGTCAAGGCAGAAACCGAACAAAACAACGAAAGATTAACCAGAGCCATCGTAAACCGAGCAGTTGTAGCTCATAACATTGCTGGGGTTCGGAAAAAGATAGGCAATAAAAGGAAATTGATGGCCATATTCTTTCAGCCAATCTGACCTGATCCGTCTGGCGATCCTGCCCACGATATGGCTGGCGAGATGGGGTACCCTCACCCAGGGCAAAATCAAAACGCGCATGTTGTTGGTGAGGAATGAGAGATTGGCTTTTTTAGCAGCATTCCAGCCGATAAAGTCATCCCCGGAGCGCTCTTCTAGGCCGCCGAGCCAAAGAGCAAGCAGGCCAGGGGGTTGTGCCACCGATTAAAAACCATATACTTCATGTTCTCTCCCACGGCGCCGCTTAAACCCCGGTAGTGATACCGGGCGAGCAGGCATTTGAAGAGCCCCAGTTCCAAAGAAGGCATAGCTCCCTGGAAAGTTGGGTACGTTTCCAGGATTGACGGGCTTTTACAAGCCGCCGGACTGATTCAATATCATCGTGTGTTATCTCCCGTCCCTGAATGACCATTGTCATTTTCATTATTTGGTATTATCATAAACGTAAAAGGGAGCTCAGAGAAAAAATGAAAAATGCTTGACTTTTAAAAGGTGGGGTAAGAGATAAATAAATGAATTGGGGGGCTGAATAGTTACCGTTTTATTAACAAAGGAGGTAAAAAAATGAATACGCGTGATTGGCTAATGACGAAAGAAAGCTTGCTGGACAAGGATGCAGATGAGTTTGAGGATCTATCGGCAGAAGAAAGGGAAAGCCTGAAACTGGTGATGACTGAATTGAAGGGATGGGTGACCCAGAGCGTGGATATGGTCCTTTCGGTTATGGCCGAAGATGGCGTTTATTATGATATCACCGGAGAGCCTGCCGTAGGACATGAGGGGATTCGGGAGTTCGGCATTGGCTGGGTGGAAGCAGTCCCCGATTTTAAACCATTTATCGAGGCATTTATCGTCCAGGGAAACAAAGTGGTTAATATGGGTCGGATTCGCGGAACCATACAGAAGGGATTCTACGGTCAACCCGCAACGGGAAAGAAATTCGACTGCCAGTACTGCCAGGTGGCCTTTATTGAAAACGGAAAAATCAAATACATAAGAGACCACTGGAATCTGGTGGACATGTATTACCAGGTTGGCTGGGACGTTGCCAACTTGAAAAAGTAGTAAAAACGAGATTTACTTGTTTGGGTTGGACGAAAATATGGATCCATTAAACAGCTATCTGTGAAATCCGAAATAGTTCGGGTTAGTTCAAACGTTGTATTTTATGGATATTAATTTTTTGAAGGAGGGCAGAAAATGAAAAAATTGATGACTCTATTTCTCGTAGTCGGACTTTTGGTTTCCCCTGTTCTTTTCGGGGGTGGCATGACTGCCAAGGCCGCTGAACCCATCAAAATCGGGAGCATTCTAAATCTGACCGGGCCCATTGCCTTTATCGGACCTCTTTTTAAAAACGGTATTGTGAAAGCTTTGGAAGAGGTCGATTACACGATCGCTGGCAGGAAAATTGAGCTGATTCCAGAAGATGCAGCAGCCGATATGAATGTCTGTCTGGAAAAATCAAAAAAGCTTGTTGAGAAGGACAAAGTCCACATCATTCTCGGTCCCCTCATGGGCGATGCGCATATGGCCATTGCCCCCTACCTGGCTAATAAGAAGGTGATAAGCGCTACTTTCTATTGCGGAGACATCGAATTAACAAAATACAAGAATTGGTTCATCTATCCGACAACCCTGGTAGGGCTAACGGTGCCGGTGGGCTATTACGCTGCGGAGCTGGGTCACAAGACCATGATCACGGCTGGTAGCGACTACGCAGGCGGCCATGGCTTCATCAATGGGATCAAGATAGCCTTCGAAGAAAAGGGCGGAAAGGTGGTCCAGGATGTATGGTGGCCAGTAGGCAACAAGGATTTCGGCCCTTACTTCTCGTCCTTGAAGAAAGCAGACTGTATCGGATACTTTGTGGAAGGCCCTTCGGCAGCCCAACTGTTCCTTTCCCAGTACCAGGAATTCGGGGTTAAGATACCGCTTCTGGGAACCACCCTGGCTGCTGACATGCCGGAGCAAATCCTCTCCCAACTGGGCGACGGTGTTTTGGGTCTTCAGGGTCAAGCTTCCTATATGGCCAGCATGGATACCTCTATGAACAAAAGCTGGGTCACGGCTATGACCAAACGTTTCGGGCAGACCCCGGGCGGTCTTGAAGCCAATAGCTACTCCATCACAAAGTCCATCCTGGCGGCCCTGAAAGCCACGGGCGGGGATGATTCCTATGACAAACTCTGGCCAGCCCTGTTGCAAGTCAAAATCGATACGCCCCAGGGTTCCCTAGCCGTAAGCCCAGAAGGAGTTGCCCTGGTGGACAACTACATTGTTGAACTCAAAAAGAAAGATGGGAAGTACTATTGGGATCCGATCAAGACCTACAAAGCAGTTGCCGATCCTAGGCTCAAGAAGTAGCCGGTGTTGAATCCCTTCTCCTCTGAGAGGGAAGGATGAAACAACCAAAAGCAGTAGGGAACCGCAGCCCATGGATTGGTTTGTAATCAACTTGCTCAACGGGTTTTCATACGGAGTGGTGCTCTTTCTCATCGCTGCCGGCATGTCTATTGTCCTTGGCGCCATGGGAATCACCAATCTGGCCCACGGCGCCTTCTACATGGTAGGCGCCTACATGGGGTGGACTGTTGGCGTAAAATGGGGCGCCGGTTTCGGACTAGCCCTGATGGCAGGGGGCCTCTGTGCGGGCCTAGTGGGGCTAGCCATAGAACGGGGATTGCTCCGCTACCTGTATAAAAAGCCGAATGAACAGGTGTTGCTGACATTCGGCTTTGTGTATATCTTGGCCAATCTTTGCCTCTGGATCTGGGGTGGCTGGCCAAGAGCGCCGTTCACAGCCAAGTTCCTCACCGGCTCAATGGACATTATGGGTAGGGCCTATCCAAAAGCTCGGGTAGCTGTCATCCTGGTGGGGCTTGTCTTGGCTATCGGATTGTGGTGGCTGCAGGAAAAAACTAGGATGGGTGCCATTGTTCGAGCGGGAATGGACGACAAAGAGACCACCATGGGGTTGGGAATCAATCTGGAACGTGCCTTTGCCCTTATTTTCTTCATCTCTGCGTTTATCGCCGGATCAACAGGCGTTATCGGGGCCCAGCTATTGGGTGTTCATAATGCCCTGGGTATGGAAATCCTGCTGCTGGCTTTGATTGTCATCATTGTCGGGGGCGTAGGTTCTGTACAAGGGGCGTTATTGGGGGGAATTTTGATTGGCGTAATAGATTCCTTTGGAAGGGCGATATTCCCTCAATTGGCCATGTTCACCATGTATCTTACCATGATTGTGGTCATCATTGTCCGACCCGCGGGTCTTCTCGGGAGAAAAGTTTGATATGGAAACCATCAAACAAGAGAAGGAGCAGGTTCGGTGGATCAGCCGTTCAGCACCCTATCTTCTGGGGGTCTCTGTGCTAGTATTTACGCCCCTTTTCCTGGACACCTATGGCCAAGGGCTTATGACCCGATTTCTCATATTCGCCTTTTTCGCCATGAGTTTCAATATCGTCTTTGGTTATGCGGGTCTCCTGTCGCTTGGCCATGCAGCCTTTTTCGGCGCCGGGGGCTACACCGTGGCCCTCTTGAAGCTTCATTACGATGTAAATCTCTTTTGGATCAACGCCCCCTTGGGTATTCTGGTGGCCGCATTCATTGCAGCGCTGTTCGGCATTATTGCTCTTCGCGCATCAGGAATCTATTTCCTTTTGATCACATTTGCCCTCGGTCAGATGCTTTACAGCCTGGCGTGGAACGTGAAATGGTTGAATTCTAAAGGGATGCAAGGAATTACCGGGATCAGCTTTCCCGATTTGGGCATAGCCGTTTTAACCCTGGATACCATCTCGTTCTACTATCTGGTACTCATAATTTTCCTTCTGAGCTCAGCATTATTATATCGACTGACGATTTCTCCTTTCGGGCTGGCCCTGGAAGGCATTCGTGAAGGGGAACTCCGAATGGAAGCGATCGGATACAACACTTGGTTTCTGAAATACGCGGCGTTTGTGGTCTCAGGAGCCTTTGCCGGCCTCGCGGGGGTCCTGTTTGTCTATTACAACTTTTTTATCTCCCCCAATCATCTGGGCATTGCCACATCTTTCCTCCCCATGGTCATGGCCATCATGGGGGGGCTCGGCACCTTTCTAGGCCCTATGGTGGGCGCTGGGGTATTTATATTCGTTGAGAACTATGCCAGCATCCTCTCGCCACAACGCTGGCCGTTGGTCTTGGGAACCCTTTTCGTTTTGACCATCATGTTCGCAAAGGAAGGCATCGGCGTCTATCTTTGGAGACACTGGACCAAATGGAGTTACTATTTTGGAAGCCTTAAAAATTGATGGATTGAGCAAACGATTCGGCGGTGTTGATGCGGTGAATAATGTTTCTTTTACCGTCAATGTCGGTGAAAGGCTCGCAATCATCGGGCCAAACGGTGCGGGAAAGACCACTATGTTCAATCTCATCAACGGACAGCTTTCACCGACCAGTGGACGCATTCACTTTTTCGGACAGGACATAACCGTCTTGCCTCCCCACCGCCGTGCCCATCTGGGCCAGGCCAGAGCATTTCAAGCCATCAGCCTTCTCCAAAAACTCACCGTGCTCCAGAATACACTGTTAACCATAAACGGGACAAAACCCCACCAGTTTGTCATGTTCCGACCCATGAAAAAATTTGAGGATGTACTTCAAAAGGCTGTTGATATCCTAAAAAGGATCCACCTTTTGGAAAAACAGGATGAATCGGTCAGCAACCTGTCTTATGGAGAGCAAAGAAGGCTGGAAATTGGACTCGGCCTTTCCATGGATCCAAAGATGCTACTCCTGGATGAACCCAGCGCAGGTCTAACCAAGGAAGAAAGCGCTGAGATCATCAGTATCATCAAAAGTCTCAAAACCGGCATTACGGTTTTAATTGTGGACCATGACATGGACATGGTTTTTGAAGTCGCAGAAAGGATTCTTGTTCTCCACTACGGACAGTTGATCGCAGATGGAAATCCGGAACAGATCCAGACCGATCAGCGGGTCAGAGAAATTTACATGGGGGTAGAAGACGCTGTCGATTATGCTGCAACTACTTGATATTCATACCTATTATGGGGAAAGTTACATCCTACGCGGTGTCTCTATGACCGTTCAGGAAGGAGCTGTGGTCGCTCTTTTAGGGCGAAATGGCATGGGGAAAACCACAATCATTCGGTCTATTATTGGCTTTACCCCACCTCGCAAGGGGCAGATCCAATTTAAGAAGAGAGAGATTACAAAGCTTAAACCCTACCATATTGCGAAACTAGGGATCGGTCTGGTGCCACAGGGCAGAAATATTTTTCCCTCTCTGAGTGTCAAGGAAAACTTGACCATGGCCGCCTGCCAAGGCGGTAAAAACGGTGAATGGTCCCTGGATCGGGTGTATAGCCAGTTTCCCATCCTGGAAAAAAGAGCAAAACTGAAAGGGAACCTGCTTAGCGGTGGAGAGCAGCAAATGCTGGCCATTGCCAGGGCTTTAATGACCAACCCGGAACTCCTTCTTATGGATGAACCGTCAGAAGGTCTTGCCCCACTAATAGTCCACGATATTGGATTCATCATTGTCCGACTGAAAAATAAAGGACTTTCCATCCTCCTGGTAGAACAGAACCTTCCCATGGGACTGGGGGTTTCTGATCACGTGTTGCTCATCAGTAAAGGCAAAATCGTTTATGAATCTTCTCCGGCTGAATTAAGAGAAAACGAAGAGGTTAAGGTTAAATACCTCTGCGCTACAGAATAACGCGCTGGAAACTACTCGTCAATGGAAACGCATTAAGGGCTCACGCAAAAATAATTTCACTTTTTTGATCGAAATCATGAAGCATCTCCCAGGATCTATAGGAATCGGCAGAGGAGAGGGTGGATTTCTTCGAGGCATTCCTCATCCCCAGATACCTGAGCTTGCCCAGGCAGCAGGCAAGTCCCCCGCATATCTCTCACAAGCTTTTGGCTTGGGCCAATTGGCAAAAAAGCATGGCGATATCATGATCCCAGGAGTCGTAGCCTTTGGCATACCGCTCTGAATTATGCTTCCGTACCAGGTGGTAGAATTGGTTTAAATTGAAAAGGGCGATACGTTGACTCCCCAATCCCGCAATTAACATTGAATCTCTTTGGGTTATTTTCCCCGCTGCTTGCCGCGAAAAGGGACAAGTTTGTCCTTGACATTCAAAAAAAGATGATGTTTCTGAGTAGAGAAAGTGAAGCTTAATGTTCATAAATGGAGCGCATTATTCCAGGTCTCCTATTGACAACACCACCAACTTTTTTTAATCCCTTGGGGTTGAATTCCCTCCCGCTTGCGGCGTAAAATTCCTATGTGAGCGAATATATGCATAAGAGTCATAACGAAACGATAATCGTTCTAGGACAAGAGTGACATTATTTTTGAGTGAACCCAACCAAGAAAGGACAAGGAGGTTTTCTATGTATGAATTTATTTTGAAAAACGGGAAGATTGTGGATGGGACTGGTAACCCCTGGTATATGGCCGACATCGCAATCTCTAACGGGAGGATATCGAGGATGGGTGTCATTCCTGAGAACGAGGGAGCCTCTTTGATAGACGTAACTGGACTGGTCGTATCCCCCGGGTTCATTGATGCCCATAGCCATTCCGACTTTGTCTTGCCCCTCGAAAACCATATGGAAATCCTGGATGGATATTTGAGACAGGGAATCACCACCCTTGTGACGGGCAACTGTGGATTTTCCCCAGCCCCGGTGAATCCGGACAATCTGGAACTACTAAAGAGCTATACGAGTTTCTTGCAGGCACAGGAACTAGGATGGGGCTGGAGCACAATGAAAGAATTTCTGGATCATCTGGACAGTTCAGGTGTTGGATACAATGTTGTACCATTAATTTCTCACGGCGCAGTGAGAATTGCGGTCATGGGTTTTAACCCAGGCTACCCTACTGACATACAAATAAGAGAGATGCAAGATTTGGTGAAACAATCCATGGAAGATGGTGCCTTTGGTCTTTCAGCCGGATTGATTTACGCTCCCGGCATGTTTGCTTCTACTGATGAGTTGGTGGAAATAACCAAACCCTTGATTCCCTATCACGGCGTTTTCGCTTGCCATATCAGAGGGTCCAGCGAGACAGGCCTGGAGGCCACCAAGGAAATTATAGAAATCGGCAGGGCCAATGGCATACCCATTGAGCATTCCCACATGGAGGCATACGGTGAAAGATATTGGAATCAGGTCGATGAAGAGATACGCCTCCATGAATCTGCACGGGAAGATGGGGTGGATATTACATTTGATGTCATTCCATATGTGGCTGCCAATACTACTCTGCTGGCTTGCTTTCCGCCCTATGCCCTTGAGGGTGGCGTAGAAAGGTTTATTGAAAGAGTTAAAGATCCGGAACAAAGGGAAAAAATACGCAACGATGTGGAAAATCTGAGTTCTGAATGGCCGACCTGGTTGTCGGGCAGATGGCCCCATAACCTGGTTCGTGCATCAGGATGGAAAAATATCAGGCTGATTTGGGTGCCGGGAGAGAAGAATGCCGGGTATGTAGGCAAGAGCCTGGAGGAGATTGGAAAGCTTCAGAGAAAAGAGCCCTTTGATGCCGCGGCGGATATATTGATCGAAGAAAAAGGCGCTGCCATGGCCCTCTTTTTCGGTGTTAGCGGCAATCTTGACGATGATAAAGAACTAAGAAAAATATTGGCCCATTCAAACTCAGCAATCAACACGGACGCCATTGTTACAGACAGAGGAATTCCCCATCCCGCGGCCTTTGGGTCTTTCCCAAGGGTTTTGGGGCAATACGTCAGAGAACAAAAAATCATGTCATTAGAGAAGGCAGTAAGGAAAATGACTTCACTGACGGCACAGCGATACAATATTCACGATAGAGGACTAATCAAACCAGGAATGTGTGCCGATATAACTATTTTTAATGAAAAAGAGATTTACGATAACGCAACGTACACTGTACCAGACAAGGGTCCTAGCGGAATTAAATATGTATTTATAAATGGACAATTGGTACTTGAAGGGACCAAATTAGACAAAGGTATTAAAGCAGGCAAGGTATTAAGACGAAGTTAATCTAGATATATTTGAATTTTTTTTCGAATTGTCGAAACTATAGCGGATAGCATATTCTATCTACACGATATTTTTTATAACACCAAGGAGGAGAAAATAATGGCTAAAACGAGGGTATCTATTGTACGCAAACTGGAACAAGAGACCATGAAGGATACAGTCCGGAAGGCTGTTGATTTGATTGGGGGCTTCTCAAAGTTTGTTAAGAAAGGAAATACAGTATTGGTGAAACCGAATTTGATCGGAGGTGATCCAGTTCCGGACACAATGACTGGATTGGAAGTGGTAAAGGCTGTCCGTGACCTTGCTAATGAAGCGGGGGCATCTAGTGTGATTGTAGGGGATTCATGTCATGTTGGAGGTGATACCACAGAGTATGCCAAAAATCTGGGATATTTTGATATGCTCAAAGGAACTCCTTATGAATTTATTGTAATCCCTCAATAAATATCGTATCTGATTAAAATTGTCGCCATTTGCTAAAAGCTGATTTCTATTGACTTGTCACTCGTCGTTCAGTGAAGAGGAGGGCTAAGATGAAAAGAGAGGATTTGTTTAGCGTCATTGACAGTTTTTTCGGTGCCATGAACGAACACGACGTAGAGAAAATGGCGCGATACTGCACCGAGGATATTGTTGCCGATGAAGTGGCCGAACTCGAGCCTTTTATTGGGGTAGAAGCATTTAAAAAGTCATACGCGGATGTTTTCCAAGGATACCCGGACTGTCACGCAGAAGTCCTGGAAACCTTTGTGGATGATAACACGATCATATGCCAAGTCAGATGGGATGCAACCAACAGTGGTACTTTTCGTGGGATCGAACCAACAGGGAAAAAAGTGGATATTCGAATTGCCTATTTTTTTACATCGGAAAAGGGAAAGATCATCAGAATCACAGAGTATTATGATTTAGCATCCTTGATGGTACAGCAGGGACAGTTGCAACTGTGATTTAGGGAAACCGATTCATCTTCTTCCTTAGTGGGAAAAAACTCCGGATCAGAAGAACAAATTTGTTCAGGGAGGCGATTTGAAGGAATGAAAACACTAATCATCAATTTTTCAAACAATAAATAAGGAGGGCAGCAATGGAAGCAAGATCGGAAGGATCACTTAGCCTTTTCGGTTGTCTGGCCGAGATCGGACATAAGGCAGATGAAGATGTGCTAACCTGGTCTCAAGGGCTGGCATTTCATTATTCAAATCTCCTTGATGGTCTTTCAAGGATAGAAAAAGTGCAAAAAGACACAATTTTGAAGGACATCTGGAGCAGCGTAGCTGAAAAGGCCCCAGATGCCATAAAGGATAAGATTGGTCTTAAGGAACCGATCAACGTTGACAAGATAGGAGAAACACTTTTACAAATCATGGCAGATGCAAACCACTCAGCCATCAAAGACTCTGGAAAGGACGTAAATGAATCGATCCTGAATTGGGTGAAGCTATTTGCGCTTCTAGATTTTAACATTTACATGAAATTAGAAAACCACATAGGAACAAAAGACGGGTACCCCATCTATATGGGCTTGTGGGAAAAATTTGCCCTTTCTGGGATAGAAGAGGTAAAAAAAGCAGTCGGAATAACAGGACCAGAGGATGTTGACATGGACAAACTCGGAGAGCTCTCACAGATCTATTGGGAAAAAATCGCGTGTCCATACCGGGTAACCAAGTCTGATGAAGATCTGCACGAAGCCGAGCTCCTCGCATGTCCCTATTGGGATAATATGCGAGAAATTCTGGGTGAAGAGACCGCTCGGTCAATGACGCTCAAGTGCGAAGCCGCAGTTTCCACCAACTACTATCAAGCCATCCTCAAGGCATTGGGAGTATTTGACAGGTTTTCGTTTACCATGGATAGATTCATTTGTTGTGGTGATAGCGTTTGCAGGGTAAGATTTACTAAGAGAAAGCAGTAGAGAACAATGCTGAAAATTCTAATTATATATCATTCTAAAACCGAAGATATTACAGCTATGGCCGCGTCCGTGAAGTAAGCGGTGTGGGAGACAAGTGTTGAAGTTGTCATGAAAACAATAGAAGATACAAGTGTGTATGACCTCGTGGAGCCTCAAGGAATCATCATTGGCTTACCCAGCTAGTTTAGTTTGGCGACCGCAGAGGTCAAAAGATTTGTCGATGACAGCGTGGAGCATTGCAAAAATCTGGAAGAAAAAGTAGGGCTAGCCTTTGTGTCGGTCGGCAGTCTGGGAGGGGGCGGTAAAATCGCTTTCCTCGATATTTTAAGGGTGGTTCTGGCCCATGGAGTGATTGTACCAGCGTTTGTTTCCGGCTGACGCTATGGTCCATGATCTATGAGTTCTCCAGGTGAAGACAGAAAAAAATATGTATGGAATTCGGTTCCAAGGTTGTAGATATTGTCAAAAAACTGACCGCAGAATTCTAACTCGAAATTATAGAGAATAGGGGGAGATCAATATGATCACTCAACAAGAACAGGTAATATTGAATTCAATAGATCCGTGGAAGATGCTTGCAATGGACCAATACCTGTCTCAGGATATTGGTGACCGGATGTCTGGGACAGAAGGTGATCGAAAGGCTATAGAGTGGGTGTCCGCGCATTTTACTTCCTTAGGCTTAAAGACGGAGTTGGACCGTTTCAGCACTCTTTCCTGGGACTATCAGGGGGTAACCTTCAGGGTGGATGCCCCTTTTGAGGCCTCTCTGCCTTCCCGAGCCGCATATTATTCTTATCCTACGCAGAAAGAGGGCGTAGAAGGTGAGCTTGTGTTTGTGGGGAAGGGAACAGAGAAAGAATTCGCCGGGGCCAACCTAAAGGGAAAGATCGCGATTGCTCAGGCAAGTTCTGCAGATCCCCTGTTCTGGCTGGGTACATTCTCCACGCGGGCCAAGAGGCATGGTGCCGTTGCCTTTGTGGTATGTAACGGCAGCCCTGTGGCATTTACACCCTCCCATTCTTACGGGAGGTGGGATCACAGCGGAGGCTGGGAAAATGAGTACCCATCAAGCGATGAAAGCGTTCCCTGTGTGACCATCGGAAGCACTGACGCCATGGCATTGCTCCATGCTGTTGGACAAGGTAGGCTGAGGGCACAAATTATTGTGGACTGTGTGACCGAGCCCAGAGATGGGTTCCATGTCAGGGCCTTCATGCCTGGCACCGAAAAACCGAATGAAAGGGTGCTGATTCATGCCCACCGTGACGATGGCGCTTGCAACGGCGCCAATGATAACGGTACAGGTACGGTGTGCATCATGATGCTTGCGGAGATCATGGCAAAGCTCCCGCAGCCGGCGCGAACCATCGAGTTCATCTCCACCGGGTCTGAGGAGGGGATCTCTGATGGAATGGTCCAGTATATTGCCAACCGTGAGAAGGAAGGAACACTCCTTGAGGCAGTAGCAGGCTTCAACATTGATATGGTGGGGGTAGGCGGACCTCCACGCATTGTGACCGGGGGCACCTACCCGGATCAACCGGATCATGAGGTGAAACACAACAAGGAATTGAATGAATTTGTGGAGAAGGTGGGAAAAGAAATAGGTGTTCATCTCGGCAAGCTGTGGGGCAGTTGGGGAACCCCGGAGGAAGGTCATCTCAACGAACACGGGGTACCGGCTATGTGTATCTGGAAGGCCGATGACCCCAACTACCACAGTGACAACGAGCATGTGGACAATATCGACTGGAACGGGGTCAAGGCTGTAGCCCAGGTGATCGGCGTGGCCGCCTGGCGTGTGGCAAACGACACAACAATTGTCTTTCCACGCTGAGACGAACTGGCTTTTTACCCCACGTTCTTATGGCAATCGACTTATATAATTCGGGAATTGAGATGCAAAACAGGTATGCTAACTCCTCTATATCTAAAGAGTGAAGGAGGTAGACACAATGATTATTGGAGTTCCTGCAGAGGTAAAGATAGCGGAAAAAAGAGTTGCTGTTACTCCTTCAGGTATCAGAGCCTTTGTACAGGGCGGTCAAAAAGTCCTAATCCAATCAGGAGCTGGCTTGGGGAGCGGTTTTTCCAATGAGAGCTATATCCAGGCTGGTGCTGATATAAGACCAGACCCAACAACAGTATGGGCCGATTCAGACATGATTCTCAAAGTAAAAGAGCCTTTACCTCAGGAATACAATCTGATGAAAGAAGATCAGATCATATTTGCCTATCTGCATCTAGCTGCCGATAGGAAACTGGCTGAAACTCTTGTCAAAAAAAAGGTAGTTGGAATAGCCTACGAGACCATCCAGACCGATAAAGGGTCATTGCCACTTCTGGCCCCCATGAGTGCAGTGGCAGGGCGACTTTCTGTTCAGGCAGGAGCCTATTGCCTTGAGGCCAAAACAGGGGGGATGGGGATACTGTTGAGCGGTGTCCCGGGAGTGAGGCCCGCCTATGTGGTCATCATCGGGGCCGGCGTAGCAGGGCTCCACGCCTGTTTTAGCGCCTTTGGCAATGGAGCCAGAGTCACGATCTTGGATATTAATCAGGAGCGCTTGGACTACATCAATGATGTAATGCGGGGAGGCGTTACTACCCTCATCTCTAACGAAGGCACCCTGGAACAGGAGATCATGAAAGCGGATCTTGTAATTTCTTCCGTTCTTATCCCCGGCGCCACTGCGCCAAAATTGATCTCTAGGGAACTGCTCAAAAAGATGAAATCAGGGGCGGCCATTGTTGACATCGCCATCGATCAGGGAGGCTCCTGCGATACCAGTCGCCCCACAACCCATGAGGACCCCACCTATGTGGAAGAGAAAATTGTTCACTATTGTGTGAACAACATGCCTGCCGCTGTTCCTAGAACATCCACTATGGCGCTGACCAATGCTACGCTTCCCTATGCCCTTGAAATCGCAAATCTCGGCTATCAAAAGGCCATGAAAGAAAATCCCGCGATCGCCAGGGGCATAAATGTCATCAAGGGAGATGTGGTTCATAAGGCCGTGGCTAAAAGTCTTGGATTGCCCTATGTATCATTATCCCAATCTGATTCTTGAAAGGAGGTGATCTGAGTAGATCGTTCATTTTTAAGCACAGACAAATAACCATTCGATAAATTGAAAAGGAGGTTACACTATGGTAGCTAATAAATCTGCGAAGGGCATGAGAAATAACAATTTCGTCGAAAATATGCGCGAAATCATGAAGCTTCATCCTGAATATACGTGGGAGAAGGCATATAATGACGCTATGGTTTTGTGGACCCTTCACGACTACTCGGCCTTCAAGGTCATGGAAGAGGAAGTGGGAACTGATAGGGCCGTACAACTCTATGCGAAGATGTGGGCAATACGCTCAGAGCTGGAGTGGCCAGGTCTTTGCCAATTGATTGGCAAGAAACCAGAAGATAAAGACTGGACCATCCACGATATCGCTCAAATTATGATTGAGAGTTTTGCGCTGTTTGGTAATCCTATGGAAATCGTGGAGGATACAGATGACAGGATATCTTTACGCAATTACGACTGCCCTTATACCACCCAAGTGATCTGGAATCTTCTTACACCTGAAGAGGCAGAGATCTATAATCAGAAAATACAGGTAGATTGTAATTACGCTATCTTTGAAACATATCTGAAACTGGCTGGCCTCTACGATCAATGGGTATTCAACTTTCCCTCACAACTTTGTCTAACCAATCAATACTGTGAGTTCAACTTTGTCAGATGTAAAATAGACAGGAGTCCGAAAAAGTAAAGACCTTTGAGATTACACATCTCGCCGGTCAGAAACAAAAAGAGGGATGATAAGAGAAGAGAGATTTGTGAGACTAACTTTTATTATCCCTGATTACGACATGGATATTAAATCCAATTTTGAAGTAATCCTTGTAGATTGCAGTATTGCCGGGGATTCAATTACCTCGTTCCTTGCTGAACAAGAGATGTAGGGTATTCTGATTTTTGAAAGGCCAATATATAAGTTTATCATATAACCGGGCGATTTGCAGCAGCATTATTGGGATTGCCCTTTGTTCCGTGGATGGATGGTAATGGAGCCATCAATAGGGTTAATATCAAGGGCATGAGAACGCGGTCTGGATACCGACCTGCTTCTGGGACATTGTCTCGGAAGCAAGTCGGAGTCGAAAACGATATAGTAAAATATTTTTCTTGGAAGTTGAAAAGGTAAAGGAGAATATCATTGTTCCATGTTTAATCTTTTCGTAAAAAGTCTTTTTATTCGCTCATGATGCCCATTTTGGGATTCATAAAATGCACCGCTAGATTCTGAAAAACCGATCTAAATGCCTCAAACTCGCCTGCTATATGCCCTATGGGCACGTTGGTGGTTTGAACGCTCAGCATTTTTGTAAATATTTTTCCAAAAATAGCTAAAATCGCTCGCAGAAGACTTTTTACGAGTGAGTTATGGTTAGGCCATAGATTTTTGACGATTGCTTGAATCCACAGACAAATACGGCTAAAATCATGATTAAAACAGGTGTTAAAGGATATGGACCTCACAAGAGCTCACTTGACCCAGGCGTATATTCACCTCGATAATCTTACTCATAACATGGCTCTTTTAAAAAGGCTCGTTAGAACTCGTTCCCTCTGGCCTGCTATTAAGGCGAACGCTTACGGCCATGGCTCAGAGATCATAGCTCGGCACCTCATAACACTCGGCTACTCAACGCTCTGTGTGGCCCATGTCTCTGAGGCCTTAGAGCTGGTTGAAAAGGGCCTTGAGGCCCGATTTATAATACTTTCGCCAACCTTACCGGAAAACAGCGAATATTTCGCTCAGCATGGGTTTGAACCGGTTGTGTGTACCCTTGAGCAGGTACAAGGGCTTGCCGCAGCACAGAAGGCTGGCAAACAAATTGCTGTTCACCTCAAGGTTGATACTGGTATGGGGCGTGTTGGCATTCGGCCTGACCAGGTACGTGATTTTCTTGAACGATGCACCAAATTTCCCGAGGTATTCGTAAAGGGGATAATGAGCCATTTTCCTCGGGCTTCTGAGGAGGACAAATCCTTTTCCAGTTCCCAGATCGATAGATTTCAGCAGGTGAAGGAGACATCCAAGGAGTATGGAATCAAAGTATATAGCCTGGCGAATAGCGCCGCTATATTTGATCTGCCGAATGCCTATCTTGATGCTGCGCGTCCAGGGATATCGATCTATGGTCTTAAGCCCTCGCCCACTATCGTGAACCCCTTGGTACATAAACTTAAGCCAGTTTTGGAGTTAAAAACTCGAATTGTTTTTCTAAAGGAAGTCCCCGCTGGCACAGGATTGAGCTATGGGCATATATTTCATACAGATAAGCCGTCGTTGATAGGCTCGATTCCGCTTGGGTATGGTGATGGAGTAAGCCGGCTTCTTTCTAACAAGCTTGAGCTGCTGATTCATAATATCCGATGTCCGCAGGTTGGGCAAATCTGCATGGATCAGTGCTTAGTCGATTTAACCGAACTTCGAGGTATAGTCAAACTTGGGGATGAAGTCGTCATCATAGGCAAGCAGGGAAGTAAAGAAATAACGGCTGATGATCTTGCCAAGAAAATTGGCACAATCAATTACGAAATAGTGACTAATATTGCTTACCGTGTACCCAGAATCGCAATTAGCGCAAAGGTATAGGTTCAGCCACCCCCGTCCCGACCCAGAAAGGATCAGGGCAAGTTCCAAAGGCATGAAGAATGGTTGTGTCTCTTATTAAAAATCATATTTAAAGATGTATATAATAATCTTGGTGACTTGGTATGTGGCTGAATTATTATACGCAGAGTAAACCGTCATTTTGACCCGCCAAAAAATCTGCGCTAAATGTTGCTACTTGGAACAACCAAAGCTACGGTGAATTAGAGGACTCCAGTATCACTAATTTATGCTCCCTGAGAGTTTGTCGGCCTTGCTGATGTTCTGCCCTGCCCAGAGTACGCGATACTTTTGCTCCGTTCCGCTCAACACAGCAGTTTCTTTTGAAACGAAGCAGAATGAATCTATTTTTGATTCCATCCCCTCTTAGGAATGGTCATTATTTGTCCTTGTTTCGGCTTTCAGGCGCAATCCTGTGCGGGTTAAAGAGATCAATGAGTCACGAACCTCTAAGCGCACCGGTGTGGAACGGCTTGTTGAGAAGAAAAACATATATCTCCGTGACCATGCAAGAGCCAAGGTAGAGACAGCCACAAAGGAGGTTGCCAAAAAAATCGTTTACCTTAAAATTGACAAATGGCTGAGGGTTATATCCCAGCAACGAACCTTGGAATTGGAAGTAGATGATAAGGCCCTCAATGAAGTACCACGTCTTGATGGGTGCTATGTCATCAAGACAGATCTTCCGAAAGAGTAGAAAGAGGCAGCTGATACCCACATCATCCATGATCGGTATAAGGATCTGACAGAGGTTGAAAGGGATTTCCGCACATTCAAAAACGATTTTTTGGAAGTGAGACCCGTGTATGTGCAAACCGAAAAGAGCACTCAAGGCCACGTCCTCGTGGTGATGCTTTCCTACATGGTTGTGCGGGCATTGCGTCGTGGCTGGCAGAGCTTTGATTTGACGGTTGAAGAAGGCTTGAAGCATCTGACAACGCTTTGTTCGATGGAGATAAAGGTAAAAGATCAGGTCTCATGTCTAAAAATTTCCTCGTCCCCGTGAAAGATCAAGGCAATTATTGAAAGCTTTACAGATAAATATGCCAACAGCCCTCCCGCATCGGAATGTGCGTGTAGTCGCGAGAAAAAGATTGGTTGAAAGGCGAAAAGTTTTTTGAAATTCGATAAGCTATGTATTTATAGAGGTCTTTTCATTTGGGTGAACATCTATTTTAAGCCTGAAAGGGCGAAACATACAGGTTTGCTTAAAATCAATCTCGGATTTAAAAAAAGCAAGCCACTATACTTTTTTGGTAATTTGTGTTATGCAGACCACAAAGGAGGAAGACGGCATGAATGTAAATGAACCGTCGCAAAACAGGATTGCTGTACTTATTGACGCAGATAACGCACAGCCTTCTATCACGGAGGCGCTCCTTTCAGAGGTTGCCAAGTATGGGGTTTCGAGCGTAAAGCGTATTTATGGCGACTGGACTACGCCCAGCCTTACAGGATGGAAGTCTGTCCTGCTGGAGTACTCCATCCAACCTGTCCAGCAGTTCCGTTATACGGTGGGGAAGAATGCGACAGACAGCGCAATGATCATAGATGCAATGGATTTGCTCTATACGAGACGTTTTGATGGATTCTGTCTTGTATCCAGCGACAGTGACTTCACTCGTCTCGCCTCCCGTATTCGAGAAGAAGGCCTCCTCGTCTACGGGTTTGGAGAGAAAAAGACTCCAAAGGCCTTTGTATCTGCATGCGATAGATTTATCTTCACAGAAGTTCTTCGGTCTCACGATAATGCCGACCTTGCTGTCAAACCAAAAACGGCAAATGAACTGAAAGGCGATGCCAAATTGGTATCTCTTCTCAGAAATGCCCTTGAGGCGGCTTCCGACGAGGGCGGGTGGGCACATTTGGGTACGGTGGGCAGTAATATCGCGAAGCAGGCCCCAGAGTTCGACCCAAGGAACTACGGCTTTAGCAAGCTTGGGGAACTCGCCCTAGCCACCAAACTCTTTGAGGTGGATGAAAGGGTACAGAGTGATGGCCATTCCAGATCAATTTATATTCGCGACAAGCGAAAGAAGCCCGACAAATAGACTTGAGCTGCTCCTATGGCCGATACGTTCGATGATAAGGCAGTATGAGAGACAAGGTGTGCCCGGCACCATAGGTGTCAGGCTGAAGCTTTTAGAAAACCACGTTTTCAGAAACAGCCCGTACATGGGGTTGTTGTGAAGCGCTCGCCTTAGTGACCACCCGGTAAACAACCCTCTTAGGCTGCACCATCTTCAAAATGAACACGATGTTATCCTCGCTTTCCTAGCTGCCATCCAAGCCCTTCATTAGGTTTATAAAAAGTACCAAGATCCTGGCCCGCATGGCCTAGGACGCAGGGCAGATCCAGTGAATTAGCTTGCGATACGGGGTAATTTATGCATTAATTTTGAGATATGGATTTCTCAAGGCCACAGAATTTCAGGGAGTGGGCAAGCAGGGTGTTTGCACTTAGGCCGATGGTCCTGATCCTGCTCATCTTCGGTATCGTGACATCGGAGCTGCGATTTGATTGGGCAGAGCAGATGCTGGGCGCATACCTTGTCACCACAAACACCCAGAGGCCTGAATCCGGATCGATTTGGGAGGTCGGCCACAGGACGGTCACCGCCCGTCAGACACTGGAGCAGCTCATCACCGATCGTCAGTCTACCCAGCGTGAAGCACGAGGAGCAGATACCCTTACCCAGATTATATCGAGCCTTCCCCCTGGTCAGGGAGTGATGCTTTCATCGGAACACTTTCGAAGGCTCTATAATGCCCTTCCCGGGACATTAGCACAAGAGGTCGTCGCGCCCTTTGATCTCCTTTGCCTCTTAAGCGATGGGCGCTGGGTTCGAACCTATCTCGAGAACGAGGATTACGGCCTGAAGATCTACCTGCTCAACAACGAGAACAGGGTGCTCAGGGACCTG
>CAYPNL010000305.1:0-7047 GCA_964412045.1 uncultured Desulfobacteraceae bacterium | reverse complement strand
CATTATTGGGCCACTTGCTATTATCATCGCCGATGCCATGATGGGGGAAGTAACGCCTGAAATGTCAAAGGCCATCGGATCCAGCAAAGCCCTGAAGGTATTGATTCCATTGACCCAGGAGCGGGTCGAGATCATGGGCCTTTCTGTCGAACCCCTTCCCCATCTGATCGATCAGGCAATTGAGATGATCAAAGGAGGAGAACAAGACGCGTGAGACATCAGCGTATCTGATTCAAGACGGGAAAGAGGAGCTCGTAGTGAAAAATATGGAAGAGTGACACAGGGAAGGGGATATGATCAGGCTGGCAATAAGAGATCCTCTCCGCTTGCCACTCGCTCAGGCAGAGAGAGATAGAAAGAGCCTTCCTGCCTCCTTCCTCGCTTCATACAGCCCTCCCCGTATATCCTGCACTTGATCGATAGCTCTCCTCTGGCTTCCCCCTGCTGTGCATGGGTAAGCATCCCGCTCTTCATCAACTTCACAATCGCCAAGATGCGGAATCGATCCATACCGCTAAATCGACGGGACAGCTGGTCATCGTGTCCTCCCTCCTTGACCACGAGCTCTTTCTCAATAAGGTGTATGGGGTAGCGGCACGAGATCCTCAGCCACATATCGTAGTCTTCTGCAGCTGGAAGTGCCTCATCGAAAAGGCCAATCTCATCAAGCAGGGATCTCTTCAGTGCCACGCTGGATGGGCTTACAAGGCATAGCTTTAGAGATTGGGCGAATATATCTCCCGATGGTTTTTTATGCCTTCTCCTCGGGTTGACCCTCTTTCCGTCACGTATCCACAGCTCCTCGGTTTGGCAGGCAAGGGTGCCTGGATTGCCTTCAATATATTTCATCTGAATGGATAGCTTATCCTCGAGCCAGTAGTCATCGGAATCGAGAAACGCAATCCAGGGTCCTGAAGCTCGACGAATGCCGCTGTTGCGCGCAGCCGATACCCCCTGGTTCACCTCCTTCCTCACGTACTGTATCATCGGCAGGTAAGAGGTCATTGCCTGATAGGTATCATCGCTCGATCCATCGTCAACGACAATGACCTCGAAATCACGAAATGTCTGCTTCAGGACGGACCGCACGGCCCGTATGAGCTTTTGTGATCGGTTAAAGGTGGGGATGATAACGCTTACTGAAGGCATCATCTAAAGCATTTTCCATCCAAAGGCAAGTGCCCCGGCAAAAAGGAGATTGCCCTCCACAATAGCCTGTAAGAGAGGTCCGTCCTTTATCCACTCCGTCCAGTATGCCCCGATATACGCCGCTGCGATCAGGAAACAGATGATAAGAGGGTAGCCCAGAGATGAAACAAAACCAGTGGCTGCCGTAAACAGCAGCAGGCATACACCAATTGCGTTTACCAGAAACAAGAGTCTCAAGGCCCCTCGTTCCCCCACCGCAATCGGGAGTGTTTCCTTGCCAACGATCAAATCCCCTTGTATGTTGAGGATATCGAACAGTCCTGCCCGGACATAACACATAGAGGATACAAACAGGAAGGATACCAAAATCCCGGGCCATAAAGGCCTCGACCACCCAATCAAGGGGAGCACCGAGCTTATGGTTCCCCACGCCAAGGCCTCCGCCAACGTCTTTGACCCCGGCAGATCCTTTATCTTGGTGTATCGCCCAAGGTATCCTAATCTCAGCGGTATGATCGGTATGCTATATGCCAATCCCAAAAAGGTGAGAGCGAGAAAGAGCAGAACCTGGACGAAACCGAGCGAGATGGAAAGGAAAAGCCCTGCGCCTATCGTTGCCAGCGATGTAGTCACGAGAAAAGCCCGATGCTCGGTATAGAAAAAAGCTATGCCGGGATCGTTGTATGTGCCGGCTTCCTTATCCAGAAGTCGATTCAGCACGTGCATACTGTACACATAGAGCAGGGCAATAAAGGGGTAAATAAGCGGTGCCCTGCCCGTGGAAAGCACAAGACCTGCATAGGTCAGGGAAAATGCCCCGATGGACTCAGGAATGGTTATCACCGTGAGAAACCGAAGGGCTCTAGCCGATAAATTCCCAAAGGAATATCGCCCTTTCTGGCCCATGGCTTTTGCTCTCTCTATCACCTTTTTTATCATCCAATTGGGGGTTGAGGCACCAGCAGTTACACCAACTGTTTCAGTTGAGGTAAACCATGAGTTCTCCATCTCCTTCTCGGTCTCCACGTGAAAGGTTGGTATTCCCATGGATTTCGAAATTTCATACAACCGCCGCGTGTTGCCGCTGTTGTTGCCGCCGACCACCACCATGCTATCCACCTCCGATGCCAAGGCCCTCACTTCCCTCTGCCGTTTATATGTTTCATGGCAAATCGTATCGAAGATTACCGCCTCCGGGTAACTATTCTTTATGGCATTGACGGTGGTCCAGTAATCATCCACATTTTGTGTGGTTTGTGACACCACAACCATCGGGACATCCTCAGGCAGCCTCTCCACATCCCTCGGGGAACCTATCACGATACTGTCGCCTCCTCCGTAACCCGTCAATCCAATCACCTCAGGATGTCTGGCATCTCCGAATATGACAGGCGTATACCCCCTGTTGTGGTATTGCTTTATAATTGCTTGCACTTTTCCAACATGAGGGCACGTGGCATCTATTATCTTGAAATTGGAGTTTCTTATCTTTTCCCTCTCTGCTGGCGAAATACCATGCGCCCTGATGATGATCCTGCCTTCCTCCTGCTCCTCTATATTCTCCTTGACGTCCACGCCCTTTGACCGGAGCAAATCCAAGACCTGCTGATTATGGATCAATGGTCCGTAAGTAAAAAGCTTTCCATCGCCCTTGTTGGCCTCGGATAGGGCAATCTCCATAGCCCTTCTAACTCCCATACAGAATCCCGCGCTCTTGGCCAATCGAACCTTCACGGTAAACCCTCTTCCTGCATGCGCCCGAAGTACGCGTGTACTGTGGCGAGAAGTCTCTCCTTCCCGTCGAGTTCCGAAACCAAATCTTTGAGGAATCCCCGGTTCGGGAGGCCTTTCGTGTAAAGGAGCAACAGGCCCCTCATGAGCTGGGTAGCCCTCTTCTCGCCGATATATCCTATGAGAAGCTCATAGTGCCTTCTGATCAGACGTTGCCTGTCGTGGAGGCCAGGCGTTGCAAAACTCCCCCGTTGTTCCAGCTCCAGGGTTTGTTTGAATATCCACGGATTAGACAGTGCTGCCCTTCCTATCATAACCCCGTCACAGTTCGTTTCAGAACGCATCTGTAAGGCCAAGGATGGTGCGCTTACGTCCCCATTTCCGATAACGGGTATCTTCAGTGTTTCTTTCATCCTCCTAATCAAAGCCCAATCAGCCTGTCCGCAAAATCCCTGGTTGGCAAACCGCGGATGGACGCAGATCCCATCTGCACCGCATCCCTCGATTACCCTTGCGATCTCAAGGGCATTCGCCTCCTGTGGCGACCACCCAGCCCTGATCTTCACGGTCAAGGGCACTGGGATAGACCGTCTCACTGCAGTAAGGATCTTTGCGGTCTTCTGCGGATCTCGCATCAGGGCGGCCCCTGATCCAGTCTTCACGACCTTCTTGGCGGGGCATCCCATGTTGATGTCTATCACATCGATCCCCTTCTCTGCTGCAATCTGGGCCGAAGTTGCCATGACGTCCGCTTCGCTCCCAAATAACTGCGCAGCGACAGGCCTTTCATCTGGATGGGTAGCGACATATGAATAGGTCTTTGCCTGTCCCCTGGAAAGCCCCGTAGCGCTAATCATTTCGGTGCTCACCAACGCAGCCCCCATCTCTTTTGCGATTATGCGGAAGGGGAGATTGGTCTTGCCTGACATGGGTGCCATAATCAGCCAATTTCTCAACTGCAATGTCCCGATCTTCAACATATATATATTGTAAACAAATCCTCAACCCATGGCAATCCCATAAACACCTCTCTTTCTTGTCCTTGACTTCACTCGCACTTTTACCTATGTATATGGATATCGATGGCGCTATACGGGAGGGGCAATATGGCCACAGGATTGAAGGAACGGATAGAGATCGTTGAGGGCACTATCACCACAATGGACGTCGATGCCATGGTGAACGCCGCTAACACCACCCTGTTGGGCGGTGGGGGAGTGGACGGGGCCATACACAGGGCAGCAGGCCCAGAGCTTCTCGAGGAAACGAGGCTGATAGGCGGCTGTCCCACAGGGGAAGCCCGGGTCACTAGGGGCTACCGACTGCCCGCCCAGTGGGTGATCCACACCGTAGGCCCGATTTGGACCGGCGGAAACAAGGATGAAGATACCCTGCTCGCCAGCTGCTACCGAAACTCCCTCAGGGCAGCAGTTGAGATCGGAGCTGCCACAGTGGCCTTTCCGTCTATAAGCACCGGTGCCTACCGATTTCCTCTGAAAAGGGCTGCCCGCATTGCTTTGAGGGAGATAAAATCTTTTCTTGAGGCCGATCGATCTTTACAAAAGCTGACCTTGGTCTGCTTCGGCAGCGAGGTCTATAGGGCCTATCAGGAGGCACTTCATGAGGTCTTTGATTGATTACCCAACTCTGCAGGGTTCCTAGGGATTAGAAGACAGTGAGCGGAAAATACGACAATATTCTGGATGTGATCGGAAACACGCCTCTCGTGCCCATCAGGCGTTTAACGGTGAACCCTGCAGTGTCGGTGTTTGCCAAGCTCGAGTCCTCCAATCCGGGGGGTTCTATCAAGGACAGGGTGGCCCTGTCAATGATTGAGGATGCCGAGCAGAAGGGCCAGTTAACCAGGGGAAAGGTGATTGTGGAAGCCACGAGCGGCAATACCGGTATCGGCCTCGCCCTCGTTGCCGCGGTCAAGGGGTACCGGCTCGTGCTCACCATGTCGGACTCGGTGAGTGAGGAACGGAAAAAGATCCTTATGGCTTTGGGAGCGAAACTCAGGTTCACCCCGTCTCATCTTGGCACCGATGGTGCAATCGAAGATGCTTACAACCTTGTTCGGCAGGAGCCGGAAAAATACTGGCTCGCGGACCAATTCAACAATGAGAGCAACTGGATGGCCCATTATCGTGGAACTGCCGTGGAAATCTGGGAACAGACAGGCGGAAAGGTCACGACGGTTGTCGCTGCCATGGGCACCACGGGCACTGCAGTAGGGCTCTCACGAAGACTGAAGGAATACAATCCCGACATTGAGGTAGTGGGTGTTGAGCCCTATCTGGGTCACAAGATTCAGGGAATGAAGAATCTCAAGGAATCATATCGCCCTGGGATATTCGATAAAGCCCTTCTGGACCGTATCGTTCATATCGATGACGAGGCGGCCTTCCAGGTAGCCAGGAGGCTCGCCAAAGAGGAAGGCATCTTCGTCGGCATGAGTTCCGGTGCAGCTATGGCCGCAGCCCTCAATGAGGCCCATGAGATGAAGCAAGGCTTCGTGGTGGTGATATGTCCCGACGGCGGCGAACGATACCTGAGCACCAACCTGTTTACCGACAGAAAAAGGACCGGTATCAGGTTCTATAACACGCTCAGCAGGCAAATTAATGAATTCACCCCCATAAGGGAAAATGAGGTCGGCATCTATTCCTGTGGGCCTACCGTGTCAAAATTAATAGATATCGGAGAGTGCAGGAGATACGTGGTCGCCGATGTCCTGCGGCGCTATCTCGAGTATAAGGGTTTTTCCGTAACCCATATCATCAATATCACTGATCTGGACGATCGAACCATTCAGGGAGCGGAGGCCGCAGGGAAAGATCTAAAGACCTTTACCGACACCTATTACCAAAAGTTCCTCGAGGATATGGACGCCCTCAATGTCAAAAGGGCCACCAAGTATCCCAGGGCGAGCGAGCACGTGGGAGAGATGATAGATACCGCTGAAAAACTCATAGAGCGGGGCTTCGCCTATGAACGATTGCGCTCAGTCTATTTCGACATATCCCGCTTCCAGGACTATGGCAAGCTTTCCAGGGTGGACCTGGACAAGATCAAGGTAGGGAAAACGGTGGACCTGGACCAGTACGAAAAGGACAATCCGAGGGATTTCACGCTTCTCAAGAGGTCCACCCTCCATGAACTCAAGAAAGGTCTTTTTTTCTCCACCAAATGGGGCAACCTGCGTCCCAGCTGGCATATAGAATGTGCTGCAATAGCCATGAAACACCTCGGCGAAACCTATGATATTCATACCGGGGGTGTGGATTTGATCTTTCCGCATCACGAAAACGACATAGCCATTTCAGAAGCCATTACCGGCAAGCCATTGGCAAACTACTGGCTTCACAATGAGCTGATCCGTGAGGAACAAACGCCTCACCCAGGAGAGACAAAGGCTGTCACACTCAGAGAAGTGCTTGCAAAGGGATACCGCGGCAGGGATATCAGGTACTGGCTCATCCAGACCCATTACAAAAGGACAATCTACTTTTCATGGGCAAAGCTGGCCATGGCCAGAAATACGGTTGCCCGGCTGGATAGATTCATCCATGCGCTCCGCACCTGCAAGAAGGGATCGGCTTCAGGCGAGATCAATCAGCTCATCTACGATCTTACCCGAGGCTTTGGCGAGGCAATGGATGAGGATCTAAATATTTCCCAGGCCCTGGCAGCTTTCTTTGAATTCACCCGTAAGGTCAACCGCCTCATTGATTCACATGGATTAGACCCATCCGATCGAGAAAAGATCGAAGAGCTGCTCGCCAGGATAAACTCAGTTCTGATGGTAATGGACCTCTCTGAGGTGCAAGCAAACCAACAGGTAGAGGAATTGTTGAGAGAGAGAAGGGATGCGAGGGAGCTCAGGGATTGGGCACGGGCAGACGCGATACGAGAGAAGCTGAGGAAATTTGGGATCACGGTGGTCGACACACGGGATGGAACCACCTGGCATACAATTCGTTGACTGTACCTTTCTTAGCGATTATCGCTGTAATCCATGTGCCACCTTCCAGCAAGGACCAATTCTTGTGGCGGAGAGAGAGACTGCTCCCCTGGTGTTTTACCCTGTTTTATCCTGTCTCAGTAACTACCTTATATCACTACACTATTCATTTTTTTTATTAAAACCTTGTTTTTTTCTGTTGC
>CAYPNL010000304.1:0-3243 GCA_964412045.1 uncultured Desulfobacteraceae bacterium | reverse complement strand
TATTGCATGTTCATCCGGTACACCCCACGAGGTTTATCTATTTGCTGGGCAACCGCCAGCTCAGCCTGGTTTACAGCAGTGTGCAGATCATCACGTATCTCTTGAGCCGTTTACCCAAACCCGATTCTTTCAGTGTTAACCTTGCCCTTGCAGAGGATGAACTGGCCTCAAGGAACCTGCGAAATATCAACCTGCAATACGCTATAACCTCAAGGGCTTAAGGGAGACATCGCAAGGCAGGACTTACCGGGGCACTTTTTCAAAGCGGGAGACTGAATCAGGGCGGGATCTATGCGCGCACAGTATGATGTTATCGTGGTTGGTTCAGGCCCGGCCGGCATCTCGACGGCCATGCACCTGATGAAGCTTGACCCGGCGCTACGATACCGCATGATCGTTCTGGAGAAGGCAATCCATCCCAGAAACAAGGTTTGTGGCGGAGGACTGAGCCCAAACGCAATGGATTTTCTAAAAGGGCTTGGTATTACCCTGGATATGCCGCTCAAAAAGGTGAGGAGGGCACGGATTGTCTTTGATTCTCACGAATATTCCGAGACGGTTCTGCTGCAGCCTGTGGAGCTCTGTATGGTCATGCGAGAGGAGTTCGATGAGGCATTGGTTCGAAGCGCCAGGTCTTTGGGGTTAGAGATCATTGAGGACGAAGCTGCGGTCTCATTCGATTTTAGAGACGATGAGGTCCTTGTTCATACCTGGGAAAGGGATCTTACCACAAAGGTTCTGGTTGGAGCCGATGGCGCAACAAGTGCTGTACGGCGAGCCCTGGATAAGCAGCCAGGGCCAGAGGCTCCGAGAACCGTGTGCGCTGCACTGCGTTTTATGAAAGAGGTTGATGGATCGGTCAATCCCGAACATGGAAATCTTGAAGCAATCATGGATTTTTCCTGTGCCTTTCGAAATGGCATACGAGGCTATGCGTGGTCGTTTCCGGTCATCTCGCAAGATCGAGCGTGGCTTAACACAGGAGTCGGTGGATTCAGCGTATCGCGAGCAAAGGGGAAATCCCTCAAGAGAGTCCTTGAGGAATTTTTGGGTTCAAGAGGCATCCTGATGGATGCGGGCAGGCTTGAAGGGCATCCAATTCGCTGGTTTCATCCTTCCTCCAGATTTTCTGCCCACCGGGTGCTGCTCGCAGGAGACGCCGCGGGTATCGATCCCCTGTGGGGCGAGGGGATTTCTTTTTCCCTGGGCTACGGTCAGGTTGCCGCGAGGGCAATAGCGCAGGCCTTCGAGCGCAACGATTTTTCCTTTTCATCGTACAGGGAACACCTGTTGGAGCATGAGATAGGTAAGGCCTTGATCAATCGCCTCCAATTGGCAGACAGGCTCTATCGTTCCCCGGTTCCTGATAACGTGACCGGATTATTCCTGTCAGTGCTTTCTCACAGATAGGCAAAAGGAGCGTTACTAAAAAATAGGGGTTAACGCATGGTGGGTGAGGAGGCTAATCTTTATGACTTCTCTTGAGATACAAGCACTGGCAGTATTGTCGGGTTTGACCCCTGGCTCCGGTCATAGACAAGATCTCATTCGCCGTATGTCTTTGATAAGGGATAAGGATGTCTTGATCGACGGAGCACTGCGGGAGGGTATGGCTTCTTTCCTTTATAAAAACCTCAAGACATACGGGCTTCTTGAGAACTTGAGCCCCGACCAGAGGGGAAGGCTTGAGACATTTTATTTTCAGACGCTCCGTTTGAATCTCAGGCTGATTCGCGACCTCGAGGAGGTTCTGTGCGTGGTGAATCAAAAAGGGATTCGGGTCGTGCTCCTTCAGGGCATCATCCTCCTTGTACAGGTTTACAGCGACATCGGGGTGAGGCCGTTGGGCGATATCGATCTCTGGGTGCTACAGGAAGACTATCTGTCTTTCATAAGGGCCCTGGAATCATTGGGCTATGAAGGGGACCCTCTCTATCCTAACACCTTGAGGAGGGGATTAACGGTCCTTGACCTTCACACCCATATCCTGGGCGCAGATCGAATCAAAACCAGAGCCCTTCTTCTCTCCAAAGACCAAAACGATATCTTCAAGGATACGCAGATGATAGACTTTGATGGCAGTAAAGCCCGGTGTTTAAACAAATACGACCAGGTCTTGTACTTGAGCATCCACGCCCTTAAACATAATCTGGACAGGTTGCTGTGGCTGGTGGATATCAAGACCTTGCTCGCACTTTGGGGCGAATCCGATTGGGGGGCAGGTTGGAGACGCGCAGAGGAATTAGGCCAGAGCAAAGCCCTTTCCTCTATCGTTTTTCTCCTCACGCGCCTTTTCGATCTTCAGATCCCTGTCAAGGCCGGGCGGTTTATGGAAGAGACGAGGATCAATCTTATTGAAAAGCACCTCCTCAGGAAAAGGATACGGGGGAATTCGCTTCCTCAATGGGCTCCTCTCGTTCTTTTTTCCCCTGAAAAGGGGATGCGGAAGCGTCTGATGTTCACCCTGGAGACCTTGTTCCCCAGGCCTGACATATTGAGGCAGGTCTTTGAGCGCCCTCCCGGGCGTGCGGTATGGCATCTCTATGCTCTGAGGATTCTTCAGCTCGTGAGAATGGCAGGGATGCCCTTAAAGATGAGATGAAGGCTCTAATGCCAGGAAATAGAATGAGAGCCGGCTGTTGGAATATAATCCTACATCAGTAACGGATAGTTGACACAAAAGGTAAGATCTTGGGCTATGAAGACCTCTCGTAGAATGATTTCTAAATATGATCGCAATAAAAAAGGTCATTGCGAGCGAAGCAATCTCTAAAACCATGGAATTCCATTGAGATTGCTTCGTCGCCATGCTCCTCGCAATGACAGGCAACATGCTATGTTGTTTCAGAATCGTGCTACTAGTGCTTGAATGCCCTCTGTCCGGTGAATACCATGGTGACCTGGGGTCTGGCCTCGTTACAGGCCTGAATCGACTCGAAGTCCCTCAGCGATCCGCCCGGATGGACGATTGCCCGAATGCCCTCTTTGATGGCCACATCCACCCCGTCCCTAAAGGGGAAGAATGCATCCGACACCATGGTTGCTCCAACGAGCCCGCCACGTGCCTCAGTTGTGGCCTTGTCGATCTCCTCCTTGAGCGCGGCATCCCTGGCGCCTTTTTCTACCTCGGATTCCAATTCCTTATAGGGAATGCCGTATTTCCTGAAACAGAGGGCATCCGCGTACTTGGTATAGGCCTTGAAGATGGCGATCTCTGCAACGCCCACCCTATCCTGTTCGCCG
>CAYPNL010000303.1:0-2607 GCA_964412045.1 uncultured Desulfobacteraceae bacterium | reverse complement strand
GCCGATCATCCCCTTCAATCCAAGCTCAATCAGTTTAGGGGAGTAGGGATCCATGCGGTAGCTGGTGGTAGGCCCGGCTGAGCCTATGGCTTTTCCCGGTTTCGCAGGTGTTGGCCCGACATAGTAGATGACCTGGCCCTTGAGCTCAAGAGGAAGTTCTTTACCCTCTTGAATCAGTTCAAAGAGCCTCTTATGAGCGGCATCCCTCGCAGTGAATAAAACACCGTTCAGCAATACCTTATCGCCGATACGCAGTTTCTCCACATCTTCATCGGCTAGGGGAGTAGTTAATCGTATAGGAGTTGACATCGATTCCTCCAGTCTATTGCGATACTTGACACTTGAAACTTGGTATTTCTTTTTCGTTATAACCAGCCACGTGCGCCTTAGCAACCGGGAACGGTGAACCGCTCAACCCGGGTTATTGTATTGCATTCATCCGGTTTCTAGTCTCCAGTTTCTAGTTTCAAATAACCGCCTCTTTGTGCCGTGCCGCATGACATTGCACATTGACTGCTAACGGTAAGCTTGCAATATGGCAGGGCTCTGTCTCCAGAAAAACCTCAAGTGAAGTTGTCGTGCCCCCATATCCCATAGGGCCGATACCCAACATATTAATCCTTTTTAGAATCTCCTGTTCAACGTTCGCTAACTCAGGGTCGGAATTTCTCTCACCTATTTTCCTTAAGATGGCCTTTTTCGCAAGGATTGCAGATCGCTCAAAGGTCCCTCCTGTACCGATGCCGACAATCGTTGGTGGGCAAGGATTGGATCCGGATTCCTTTATTCTGTTCACCACAAAGTCTTTGACTCCCTCTATCCCTGCTGCCGGGGTAAGCATGGTTACCCTGCTCATATTTTCAGCACCACCACCCTTTGGAGCAAAGATGATCTTCATCCTATCCCCCGGGACGATTTCCACATGGATAATAGCAGGGGTATTATCACCGGTATTCTTTCTGGTAAAGGGATGGCACGCTGATTTTCTAAGATAACCTTCCTCATATCCCTGGCGAACCCCTTCGTTGACTGCATCAGTTACATTGCCGCCAGTGATGTGGACATCCTGGCCGATCTCTAAAAATACCACAGCGAGCCCACAATCTTGACAGAGCGGGACCTTCTCCTCGCGTGCGATTGTAGCGTTGGCAATGAGTTCTTTGAGGACTTCTTTTGCCGTTGGTGACTCCTCTTCCTCTATCGCCTTATCCAGGGCGGAAAGGACATCCTCCCCAAGATTGTAGTTTGCATCAATGCACAACTGCTTGACTACAGGCGTGATTTCATCAACGGAGACTTCTCTTATCATGGTAAATTCTCCTCAGTTTCTATGATTTCTACGGAGATTGGACGAGAGTGCTGTAAGCCTCGAGAACGCAAGTACCTTTGATTGATCTGAATCGAGTATTTTCATAATGAAGGCGAACAAGGAGCTCAAGGATTGATCCGCTATTGTTTATTTGCATGGCCTTGGAATCCTTAGCTGTAAAAGCCTCCTCGCCTCCATGATCTCACTCCTTCCTGCTAGTCCCCAGAAGTTGACGGAGGCAGTAACTGAAACCTTCTTTCCCCTTGATACCCTGTTAGGCTTTCCCTTCAATCCAGTCCGAGATGTTCGTGACAATCGCCTTTTTTTCATCCCAGGCATAGGAATCCTCCTTTCCAGAAAACCTACATGGGAATGTTTCCATGTTTCTTACCGGGCCTTGTTTCCCTTTTTGCGACGAGCATCTCGAGTGCATCTATAAGCCGTGGTCTGGAATCATGAGGCAAGATCACGGCATCGACGAATCCTCGTGCTGCAGCGATGTATGGATTGGAGAAATGATTTCTATACTCAGCAATCTTTTCCTCACGCTTCGCCTCAGGATCGGCGGCCTCTTGTATCTCCTTTCTGTGGACGATCTCCGCTGCCTGCTCAGCCCCCATGACAGCGATCTCAGCAGTCGGCCAGGCAAACACATAGTCACTGCCAAGTGGTTTGCCGCACATGGCAAGGAAAGCTCCGCCGTAATCCTTTCGCGTTATCATGGTTATTTTAGGGACCGTGGCTTCGCTATAGCACCAGAGCAGTTTCGCGCCGTGCCTTATGATGCCCCCCCATTCCTGGCTGCTTCCCGGTAAGTAACCGGGTACATCAACGATGGTCAGAAGCGGAATGTTAAAGGCATCACAAAACCTAATAAACCTCGTGGCCTTATCCGATGCGTTGATGTCAAGACAGCCTGCCAGGAATTTCGGCTGGTTTGCTATGATCCCCACGGTCCTTCCGTTCAGCCTGGCAAAACAGACAATAATATTCTTTGCGTAATGTTCATGGGGTTCAAAAAATGTCCCATTGTCTACTATGGAGCGAATAATGTCTTTTACGTCGAAGTAGGCCCGAGGCCTATCTGGGATGATGGTATCCAGCGCAGCATCAGTTCGTTGGGGATCATCGCCTGTATCTGCTACCGGAGGGTCTTCCATGTTGTTGGATGGCAGATAGGCGAGCAGCTCTCTAATCATCTCTATGGCATGAGCATCATTCTCACAGGCGAAATGGGCAACGCCGCTCTTCGTATTGTGGACCATCGCCCCGCCTAAATCCTCAAAGCTTATTTCTTC
>CAYPNL010000302.1:0-5483 GCA_964412045.1 uncultured Desulfobacteraceae bacterium | reverse complement strand
CTGCGATAGACCTTGAGCATCACCACGTTCTCCGAACGCATAAGAACCTTTTTCAGCCTTTCCGCTCCTATTGCCCCTGATATAACAGAAAAAGATTCGGCGCCTTCTGCCAATACAAAACGACACCTGGCTGCCCCGGCCTGGTAGGACGTAATGCCCGGGACGCTCCGCAGTAACCACTACCGTATCCAGGATGATTGGCTCCGACGGTTCCTCGGCCAATATAAGTGAAACAGGCAATAGAGCGAGCGTAATCATTGGAAGTGAGGAGACCCATTTATTATTCCCTTTTCCCCTTGCTTCATGCATTTTACAGAGGTTCATCTCAAACCGTCTTTCGCAATAGGAGCCGGATTCAACCTCCGCACAACACGAGTTCCCGCGCGGTCAACGTGAGCTCTGTATGATTTCCAGCCTCGGCAATCACACAGGTAATCCGTCTCATTCCTTTAACCATTAAGAACCACCAGGCGTACATTACGTCAAAATCTTCCGACTTTGACGAGACTACCTGGACCCTGTCTGCATTAAGATTCAGTCTCCTCAAAACCTCTTCACTATCGAAGTCTTCATCCGTATTTTCACCTTGAGCAACATAGACGATGACACCGGTCTTCATATATCATCACCTCCTTTCGATATAATTTCCTGAGAGCTCAGAATTCAATTCCTCTTTGTGCCTTCATCGCCTTTTGGAATGGATGCTTGATCTCCTTCATTTCCGTTACCAGATCGGCGATCTCAATAACCCTGGGATGAGCATTTCTTCCGGTTAAGACCAGATGGAGGCCATCGGGTTTGTTTTGAATTGTCTCGAGAACTTCCTCAAGAGCAAGGAATCGGTAAGCGAGGGCATAGTTAATCTCATCCAGGATAATCATATCGAAATCACCGGAGTGCATTTGCTCCTTGAAAAACTCCCATGCCTCGATCGCTGCCAGCAACTCCTTGGGCATATCATATGTTCCTTTCCTTTTTTCTCGCTGCCGCGTTTTAAAGGCCTGGGAAAAGCAGGCGCAGCGCACTTCGGTTTTCCCAAGCCTGTATTTGCGGCAGACAACATCCGTTGTCAAGAAATTTATGTTCGGTTTTTACGGAACCTCCAGCGTCAGGGTTGCCGTGCAATTTCCTAGAATTCTATTGCAAGTTGTACGGTTACGATATCCGCCTCATCCCCGGAGCCGCCGTCACTCACTTTGTAGTCCTTATCTTGGGCATACTCCAGTGCCACACCCACATTTTCCCAAAGGCTGACTCCAAAAGATGCAAGCAGGCGCGTCTCGGGCAAGATTCCCCCGCAGTTATCCGTGCCCTGATAGGCAACACCCAGGGTGTACTCTTTGCCCATCAGCTCAAAGGTATAGGCGAGTTCGAGAGCATAGGCACTGGGGGCCTCTTGCTTATGGCTATTGGTAAACTCAATGTCATCTAATGCGGCCACATATTCGCCCATGAGCGTAAAGGGCGCAACGGTGACGATCACATGGCCGGTAAAACCCCCTACATACTCCTTGAGGGTAAAATCATTATCATCAATCCAAGCACCCAATCCATCGGAATCCGCGATGTTGTTGATCCAGCCTGCGCCGATCTCAAGGCCTATATTACCCACTTCAAGGCCATAACCTATGTTCGCCCCAAAACAGTTGATCTTGTCGTCCTCACCGACCTCGTCAATATCGCCGTTAAAGGCATAGACTGATCCGCTGAAACCCGATGGACGCTCAAGTCCAACCTGTACAGCGCTCTGCGGGGCTTCACCAAGCTCCAGGGTCAGGGGATCTGATATCATGGTTGTCTCATAGGCGCCAAAGGGCATTGCGAACTTGCCGGCAGTCAGATACAAGGGAGACCTCTCAGTATTGCCGAGGCTAATCGTTCCCTCATCGACCTCGACCTGGGGGGTGTCATCCTCTTCCCAGAGAAGAATAACATTCGCAATGACCCAGTCGCAGACCTCGGCCTCAATTCCTACCTCCACGGTTGCCAGGGTGATGTTGCCGGTCTTCTCATCTCCGTATCCGTGTTCAAAGCCGGCTTCTACCTCAAGGGCACCTGAAAATGACAGTCCACCGGGAAGACCGGCACCTTTTATTTTCTCTTTTAAGGATTCTACTTCCTGTTCGAGCTCGTAGTTGGACATTGACTGGCTAAAACATGCCCGTATTCCGATCAACATCGACAAAATAAAACTGCTTACGCATAGAACCAGGACTTTATTCAACTTCATTTCTTCTTCCTCCTTTTCTCTTATCTTTCTCATATCTCAGACAACTCATGGTTCGTTTCCTGTAAAGAGTTCCAATGCAATAAGGATAGCTAGGATATTATTTCCTTATTTTTCAATCCGACTCAGGCGATGAAACAAAAAGACACACCGTGAATACCGATAGCTGTTCATGGCTAACTGAGGCCCAAAAGCATTCCTCCTTGATACACCATAAAAGACGCCACCCACGCCAATACCGTGGTATACAGAACCATAAACCCTGTCCACTTCCATGATCCGGCTTCTTTATGAAAGACAACGGTGGCGACAAAACAGGGAACATACAGCAAACAAAAAAGCATGAAGGTAAAAGCCTTTAAGGGTGTCCAGAAGGGATCGGACTGGATAGCCTCCTGTAAGGATTCCGCCTCTTCCGGGTCTGTTTCCCCCATGCTGTAGAGGTGCCGTAAGTTGACACCACCACTTCTTTGGCTGCAAACCCGGTTCGTAATGACCTTGTCGATTTTATCCGATAGCGATACTCGTTCTATGGGAGGCTTCTGCACCGTCTCTGCTGCAAGCCCCGCGATGAATCCATAGCGCTGGTCAGCGATGAGCGTTTCGGCATCGTCACCCATATGATCCCTCAGATAGCTTTGGCTCTTCTCTACTGCTGATCGAACTTCCTTCCATAGAGGAGAGGTTTCAACCGCTTTGACAACCTCCTTGTCTTCTTCGAGGAGCTTAAGAGCCAACCACCGGGGGCTGTACTGGCTCACCAGGCTTTCATCCCTTGCAATAATGCTTTGAATCTGTTCGATCTCCGGGTCGATTTCTTTCCCATACGCAATAGGGTGTTCCTCAAGCCCACTCTTGCCCTCTGCTGTTCTGACAGCGGTTTCCAAGAGCTCTTTCATGCCTCGATTCTTGTGTCCGACCGTTGGAACAACCTGAGCGCCTAGTAGCTCAGACATCTTCTTAACATCGATATTCACGCCATTTCTTTCCGCCACGTCGCTCATGTTAAGGGCAATCACTACCTTGGTACCTAATTCCTTGAACTGTGTGGTGAGATAGAGATTCCTCTGGAGGTTCGAGGCATCGACAATATCCACCACCACGTCGGGTCTTTCTGTGATGATAAAATTCCTCGCCACTACCTCATCCATGGAATACGCGGTCAAACTATACGCCCCGGGGAGATCAACTACCCTCATCTGATACCCATTGTATCTGCAAGTTCCTTCCTTTTTTTCTACCGTCACCCCCGGCCAGTTGCCTACGTGTTGTTTGGCGCCGGTCAGGTTGTTAAAAATCGATGTCTTTCCTGAGTTGGGATTGCCTGCAAGGGCAATCGTAACTTGTTTTTCCATGTTCACATTCCTTATTGTCATTCAACTGTGATGGTTTCTGCTTCGTATCTGCGAAGCGACAGATGATATCCCATGATTTTAATCTGGATGGGGTCCCCGAGAGGGGCTTGCTTCTCTACCTCAAACTCAGTTCCCTTCACTACTCGCATATCCAGAAGTCTTCTATGAATCGCATTTTTGCCCTTAATAGCCACGATCCTGCCTTTTGTTTGAGGTTTCAGGTTATTTAACGTAAGCATTCTCGCCTCCTTACTGTTTTTAGGGTTTCTCCAAAACTGGTATCGAGCAAAGCCAGCCCAGTACACCTTGCCCAAAAGAAAAAGGCGCAACTGAACTACATGAAACAGCCCACATTACGCCTTCACTTTCTCCGCATCCTTCAGGACCGGAGACCGTAAGACATCCCTTATCGTCTTATTTTGACTCCAGCAATACCTCAGTCAGCTTTTTGCGCAGCACCTCCAGCCGTTTCGATTTAAACGCCTTCCTGGTTTCTTCCAGAACCTCTATGGTGTCCCGTATGGCCCCTTTTAGCCGTAATTCACGGTGGGGGTCAGGTATGACAACATTGTGTAACGTGTTTTCACTTACCTTTTTGTCCAGAATAGCAGCCATAAGGTATCGATGCATATCGATCCGTTGATGGATTTCTTCCGTACTTGTATCGATAACCTTGATGAGGTCTGCTTTGTTCCCAACTTTCATCGAATAACAAACTCTCTACAAATGTTTATTGTTTTAGGGTTTAATGCCCCGCAGCTTGCTGCGAACTGTCATTCCGGCAAAAGCCGGAATCCAGAAGTTAAACTGGATGCCGGATCCGTCATCCCGGACCCTGATCCGGGACCGGCATGACGTTGTCACTCGATACCCCGCTGCTTGCAGCGGGGTAGTTCATTCCCTGTAGGAAGGGAAGAATTACTCCACGATAATCCTCTTTGCCATGCCAACCCCGAGAGCCAATCGCGTATCGTGCACGGCAATCATCACGGGGCCGCCCCTCGTTCCCAGCACGGTAAGCCTTACGCCTGGGATGAGCCCCATGCTGTAGAGTTTCGACCTGAGGCCTCTTCCTCCCTGTATGTCGATGAGGGCAACCTCTTGACCCGGTGTCACGGCTATCAGCGGGGCCATGCTTCTCCCTCTGCTTTTCGGCTTTCCATCTCCTCTATCCTGGCATTGTATTCATGGGCGAACTGCTTCATCCGCTCCAGGCAGGTATCCTTGGGCTGTCCATGTTCTCTATATTCCACAAAATGCGCAAGCCAGTCTACCCCACCCCTCGGGCAGGCCTCGATAAACTCCATAAAGGACACAAATGCCTCAAGGGTAGTAGGGCTTACCGCATGTTCCATCTTGCAGGCATCTTCGTCGGCCTGATTATAGTTTATCTTCAGAATATCGGTTAAAAAGCTCCTGAAGATTTGATGCCTGTAATCTATTTCATGCCCTACCTCACTACCTTTTTCTGTGAGCTCAAGATACTCATATTTTTCATAGTCAATCATGTCTCTCTCGCTGAGGGTCTTGAGCATACTGGTTACCGTGGGCGTTCTCACCCCTAAGCTTTTGGCAATATCCCGTACTCGGACAACCTTCTTTTCCTGGGCAATATTATAGATCGCCTCCAGATAGTCTTCCATGGTAGGGGTGAGGCACTGGTGTTTCATGGTTGTTTTAGTCATATGCAAAATAGGGTTATCTAATAATATTAGATATATCTATCTTTTTATCTTTGTCAAGAATTTTTTTTAAAAAATTGCTCATAGGAAAATTGACAAATTCTAAAAAGTCCGAAATTCGTAACACGTTAGCCCTTTGAAACTACCTGGTGCATGGGCATGGAGGTGTCTTTTTTCCCATCATACCCTTGAACAGGGGGCATCAGCGTGCCGCTTCAA
>CAYPNL010000301.1:0-11522 GCA_964412045.1 uncultured Desulfobacteraceae bacterium | reverse complement strand
GGCGCCCAGCATAACCATGTTGACGGAGAGCAGATTTCCCGCCTTCTCCGCAAGCTCATCGCCATTAAGGATGATAAGGGAGCGAACCCTGGCCTTGATCAAGGCAAGGGCCTCATCAATATCGGGATAGGTTCCCTGCCCGATGGCTACGGTAAAAGGAGGAAGGGGTTTCACATTGGTGATGACCACCGTGTTCTCATTGCATTTGTTGAGCGACCTCAAGGTCTCGGACGGCTCAAAGCCGATCAAGACATCGGCCTCGCCTTCGGATACTATCGGGCTTGTTGCATCCCCTATCACCACATCTGTCTCCACAATGCCGCCTCGCTGGGCCATCCCGTGAATCTCACTGACTACTGCGGGTATTCCCACAGCCACACATGCCTCTCCCACAAGCCTTGCTGCGAGGATATTGCCCTGTCCTCCCACACCGACCAAGACTAACCGTTTCGTCTCCATACATAACTCCTCACTTTTTCAATGGCAAAATTGCATTCTCAGGGCAAACCTGTGCACACACCGCGCATCCGATACAGAGGCTCTCGTCTATCATGGTCCTGCCCATGTCAAGATACATGGCCGGGCATGCCAGAAGATTGATGCAATCCATATGCTTCCTGCATTTATCCTGATCCACATAGAAAGGCCTCACCTTTCTGGCCTTCCCGACAACCTTTGCATAGAGCGGACAGAGCTCCTTTGATATAATGACCGAGAGGCCATCAAATTCCTTGGCAGCCCGTGCGGCGGCTATCGCCTTCTTTACCTGGAGGGGGTTGACCACCTCCACATGCTCAACGCCCAGACCTCGTACTACTGACTCTATGGACAGCGTTTTCGTGTCGACGCCCATGGGAGCCGTATCAACCCCGGGATGGGGCTGATGCCCGGTCATAGCTGTCGTTCCATTATCAAGGATCACCAGAGTAAAGTTATGTTTGTTATGCAGGGCATTGATCAGGCCTGGAATGCCCGCATGAAAAAAGGTTGAATCGCCGATAAAGGCCACGATCTTTTGACCTGTTGCCGCTGCTAATCCGCAGGCTGAACCAACGGAACCGCCCATGCAGAGGCCGATATCAGCCATAGACAGCGGCGGCAACACGCCCAAGGTGTAACAGCCAATATCTGTCGGATAAATGGCCTCAGTGCCGTAGACCTGTTTTACTGCATAGTACATGGCCCTATGGGGGCAGCCGGCGCAGAGGTTTGGCGGCCTTCCCGGAAGTGCAGGAATCTCGCTCGTATCCACCGTCACGGGCGAGGAATCGGGAAGACCGAAATAGGAGGCAATGGTCTGCCGGACTATCCGCGGATCATACTCGTAGAGCCTCGAGAATAAACCTTCTCCTTTGCCCTTGATGGGGATACCTATCCCCTTTGACTGGGCGATTGACCTGATTTCATTCTCCATCACCGGCTCAAGTTCCTCGACAACCAGCACTGTTTCCACGCTGCGGAGGAATCTCTCGATCATTCTTTCGGGCATGGGATAGGAAAAGCCGAGCCTCATGATTGTTGTCTTCTCCTCGATGCCTAGATCCTTCAGTGCATCCTGAACATAGTTCATGCTCACGCCATTGGTCACGATGCCCCAGGCCCCGTTTCCTATGATCTGATTGTATTCGGAGTTCTCTGAAAGCTCCAGGGCCTGATCATATTTCTCTAAAAGCTCTTTGTGGAGCTTCCGCGAAACAGCAGGGATGGTCACGTAATGAAAGGGATCCTTCTTGAAGAAACCCTTGGTCGCAATCTCCCTTTTCGGTCCGAACCTCACTGCTCCCCTCAGGTGGTTGAGCCGTGTCGTAGTCCTTATGATAACAGGCAGCCTCAATTGCTCTGAGATATCAAAGGCTGCTACGGTCATCTCCTTCATCTCCTGTGCATTCACAGGCTCAAGCATAGGCAGACCCGATAGCCGTGCGAAGTAACGGTTATCCTGCTCATTCTGGCTTGAGAATAGAGACGGATCATCGGCATTTATCACTACCATGCCTGCATTCACCCCTATATAGGCTACAGTCATGAGCGAATCGGATGCGACATTCATGCCCACGTGTTTCATGGTTACCATGCTTCTGACACCCGATACGGCGGCGCCTGCAGCCACTTCAAAGGCAACCTTTTCGTTCGTGGAATACTCAAAGTAGAATCCGGCATCCTGGTAAAGGCTAAAAAAGGTATCCGGAATCTCGGATGACGGCGTTCCGGGATAGGAGCTTGCGAGGCCAATGCCCGCCTCGATCGCCCCTCTTACAATCGCCTCATTTCCCAGGAGCAAAATCTCTTTGCCCGGCGAATCTTCAAGTAATGTATGCATATTCCCTCTCTCAAATTATTTGAATGTATAGCGACACGTTAGCCCCTCTATAGTTAGGAAACGCCGGTACTGTCAAGCGAAATAGAGGATCATCAATCGATAGAGTGACTTCACCTATGTAATCGTAAAGCTCTCCTTTACTCCCCCGTAAATAGCCCTCAGCTTTGGCTTCTCGATCTTACCGGTAGGATTCCGGGGCACATCTCCAAACACGATCCTTCGGGGCCTCTTGTATCGGGGGAGCTGTTCGCAGAATTGCTCCGCCTCTTCCACGGTCATTTCCTTTCCCGGTTTTACCTTGACGATGGCCAAGGCGATCTCGCCGAGTCTCTCATCAGGGATGCCGATAACCGCAGCATCCTGGATCTTGTTGTTGCCCATGAGAAACTCCTCGATCTCCACCGGGAAGATATTCTCTCCTCCGGTTATGATCACATCCTTTTTCCTGTCTACCAGCCAGATAAAACCATCCTCATCCGCCCTTGCCATATCCCCGGTTAAAAGCCATCCGTGATAGAGGGTCTGAGCCGTTGCTTCGGGGTTCTTGTAATACTCCTTCATCACCCCAGGTCCCTTTACCATGAGCTCTCCAACCTCGCCTCGAGCAACAGGATTCCTGTTTTCGTCTACAATCTGGGTCTCCCAGTCAAAGCCGGGCCTCCCTATAGCTCCCACCTTGTGCATATTTTCTATCCCCAAATGGACACATCCCGGCCCGGTTGACTCGCTTAATCCGTAGGTCGTGTCATAGTCATGATGTGGGAACACCTTTTTCCATTTCTTTATCAAACTCGCCGGGACCGGCTGGGCGCCGATATGCATCAGTCTCCATTGGCCCAAGCGATAATCCGAAAGCTGCACATCCCCGTTTTCTATAGCCATGAGGATATCTTGAGCCCATGGTACGAGCAGCCACACTATGGTCACTTCCTCCTCAGATATCGTCTCTAGTATCCACTGGGGCTTCACTCCCTTGAGAATAACAGCCTTTGAACCAACAATAAAGCTCCCAAACCAGTGCATCTTCGCGCCGGTATGGTAGAGCGGCGGGATGCAGAGGAAGTTGTCTCCGTGTGTCTGATTATGATGACGATTCTCCAGGATACAGGCCGCCTCGAGATTTCTATGGGTTAAGAGGATCGGCTTCGGGGCGCCGGTCGTCCCAGAGGTGAAATAAAGGCCTGCCTCATCGGTAATGTTTACCTCGACCTCGGGTTCCACCGGTGAGCTGGCACCTATCACACTTTCATACGATTCTGCATAATCCGGCCTGAGCTCATCCGGCCCCACAAAGAAATAATCCCTGACCGTTGGAAGATCACTCCTTATGGCATTGATCCTGTCTATAAATTCCTCACCAAATATCATGGCCTTGCCCTCGGCAATACCGGCGCACAGCCGTATATCATCGGCTGAAAACCTGAAATTCAACGGCACAGCCCAGGCACCGGTCCTCAGGATTCCAAAGTATGCGGGAAGCCACTCGATGCAATTCATCATGAGATGCACCACCTTGTCTCCCTTCCTGATACCCCTGGAAATCAAGGCGTTGGCGAACCTATTGGCCTGCTCATCGAATTGTTTCCAGGTGAGCTCAACCCTTCTGCCTTTTTCCGGCTCCCGCTCGATAAGGGCAACCTCGTTGCCATACATCCGTACATTCCGTGCTAAGATATCTCCTAAAAGCATCCTTTGCCCTCCTGCGATACATTTTTTTCTTTTCTTCTTGACAAAACTATCTTATATAGATAGGTAATATCGAAATTTTTAGCTAATCTCTGGCTATAATATAACTAAAGGAAAGTCAATTACCTTATTTGCCATCACGTATATGATACCATCATCCAAGCGACCCATTGAGAATTTTATTGCCCTGGTCCCTTCTTTCACCAATTCTTTCATCTTTGATGAAAATTTAGTAAAATCAGCATGTTCAACAAGAATACGGTAATGCTATCATTATTGTTTTCCCGCGGCCAATGATGGTAACAGAAAGGCTGTGATGTTACCTTTCCAGGCTGCTCTTGGTTCAAAAGGCATTAACCAATAATTCTTTAACAAAGGGGGTATAGTGATGCGTAAGGTATTCATTTTTTTACTCGTCGGTGGGTTTATTTGTTTTGGTATTGGCACTTCTTTATGGGCAAAACCAATAAAGGCGGGTGCCATCATTAACCTCACGGGCCCTGCATCCAGTTGGGGCCAGTTCCATGCCAAAGGCCATCAGGACTACATCAGGTACATTAATGAAGTACAGGGAGGGGTCGGAGGTAATAAAATAGATCTCACGGTTGTCGACCACGCCTATAAGGTTCCCGAGGCGATCAATTACGTGAAGAAATTCTGCACCTCTGATAAGATGGACATCCTCGCCACATGGGATGCCGGCTCAGGCATTATGTGTAAGCCGATCATCCAGAAATACAAGACCCCTAACATCAACTATTCCACCTACCAAGGAATCCTCCAGCCTCCGGTAGACTATGCATACCTGCCCTTTGGAAGCTACGTTATGGATAGCTATGCGGTCTTGGAGTATATCCGCACCATCCATACAGGAAAAGAAGCGCCAAAGGTAGGGCTCTTGACTTACAACAACGCCTATGGGAAATCCATCCATGACCCAAGCAAGGAATATGCTCAACAACAGGGGATCCAGATAGTCGCTATTGAGGAGTTCCCTCCGACAAGCCTTGATCTCAACACCGAATGTCTCAGGCTCAAGCAGGCTGGAGCGGAATACGTCTTTATGCAATGTCTTCCCTCCGCCATCATCATGGCGCTTCAAGCTGCGGATAGGGTTAATCTGGATGTGCCCTTCTTCGGGACCTGGACCTCAACAGATCCGGATTTCTTCCCCAGAGGTAAGGGCCTGATACGGGATCGGATGCATATGGAGTTCCCGGGATGCCTCCCCGTTGATGGGAATCCGGGTATGAAGCTCCTGGAGATGCTATGGGCTCGCTATAAGACGGTAGATAAATTTGACGCCTCCTATTGGGAAGGCGTTGTTGTTGCCTCGCTCATGGTCAAGGCATTCCAAAGAGCCCATGAGAAGTTCGGAGAGGTCAATAGCGAGACCATCAACCAGGCCCTTGAGACCTTTAGGGATGAGGATTTCGGCGGCCTGATGCCCAATGTTACCTTTACCAAAGACGACCACGGCGCCTCATTTACCGGACGGATCGTTAAAGTTCATGAAGACTCCACCTATACACCGCTCACGAACTTCTTTACTCCCGGAAAAGAACGGGTCATACTGCTAAAGAGATAGCATATGAAGGCGTTTCGCGGTCAGCCAAGTATCTTCGCCTCCAGAAAGCCCGAGAAAAACAGGGCTGATCTGGAGGTGAAGAACCTCTCGTTACAATTCGGGGGCGTCGTCGCCCTTGATAGTATCGATGTATCCGTGCAGACTGGTGAACTACTGGCAATCATCGGTCCGAACGGGGCCGGCAAAACCAGTCTTCTGAATTCCATTACAGGATACTACAGGCCCCAAAAGGGGAGCATGACCTTTAACGGGCAGGACATTTTTCACCTGTCCACCCATCACCTCACCTCTCTCGGCATCGGGAGAACGTTTCAAAATATCGAGCTTTTCCCTGGTATCAGCGTTCTTTCAAATATGCTGTTGGCCAGACACATTCACACCGACTATGGGGTTGCAAAGGCCTCTGTCTATGCTCCTTCAGTAAAAAGGGCAGAGATACGCCACCGCGAGGTCTTAGAGGAGCTAATCGATTTCCTTGAAATGCAAGCGATCAGGAAGAAGCCTGTCGGTTCCCTGCCCTATGGCTTGCGAAAGAGGGTTGAGCTTGGAAGGGCCCTGGCCTTGGAACCAAAGCTCCTGCTTCTGGACGAACCTTTCGCAGGTATGACCCTGGAGGAAAAGGAAGACATGGTTCGATTTCTCGTTGAATTGAACGAGGGATGGGGCCAAACGATGATCCTGGTCGAGCACGATATGTCGGTTGTGATGAGTATTTCTCAAAGGGTCGTGGTTCTGGATTTCGGCAAGAAGATCACGGAGGGTTCACCCGAAATGGTGCAGAATCATCCCCAGGTAATCACGGCGTACCTGGGGGATGCCGTGAAAATATAGGACAATAAAATCGTTACACGATGTTAATTTCAAATTTGAATTCATCTCGTGATGCAAGCAGATGGAAATTCAAATTTAAAAAGGGTTTAGATTGGAAAAAATAGAACGACTCGACGAGCATACCCTATCCACCCTCACCCAATTCACGCTGCCGCAGACCTTGCAGAAACAGGCGCTGGAGTTCGGTGCGAAGAGGATTGCTGTCCGGGAAAAGAATTTCGGTATATGGCAGGCATATACCTGGGATGATTATTTTCAGTATACAAAAAAAGTGGCCTTGGGATTGACAGCACTGGGGCTCAGAAGGGGTAATAATGTTGGCATTATCACCAACAATCGCCCCGAATGGCTCTTCACCGAACTCGGTGCCCAGGCCCTTGGGGCAGTAACTCTCAATCTTTTTACCTCAGCGGTAGCCACAGAACTGGCCTTTGGCCTGGGCCGTGTGCAGGCCCTTTTCGTAATCGCCGAGGACCAGGAGCAGGTTGACAAGCTTCTTGAGGTAAAAGACGAACTCTCCTTCGTTAAGAAGATCATCTATATCGATCCCACCGGCATGAGGACGTACACCGATGATCCATGGCTTATAAGCTTTCAAGAACTCCTGGAGCTCGGTGCGGATTTCGATAAAAAAAACGCGAACTACTTCAATGATGAGTTGCGCAAGGGAAAGCCTGAAGAGACAGCCCTGATGATTATGACCTCCGGCACCACCGGCCTTCCAAAGCTCACCATGATTTCCCACGAAAATTTCCTTGAGATGGCCAGAAAATGGCTTGAAACCGCCCCGATCGGCATTGGAGATAACTGGATATCGATTACCCCTCCCGCATGGATCGTGGATCAGATGTGGGGCATGGGGATAACGCTGTCAGGTGGAATGGTTATGAATTTTCCCGAGACGCTGGAGACTATGGAAGAGGACTTCCGCGAGATCGGGCCCACCGTTATCGTAACAGCCTCCCGGTTCTGGGAACAGCTCGCTTCCAAGATCAGGGTGAAGATCAGCGACTCCGGCTTTATCAAGCGCTTTCTCTATCATACCTGCGTGAAGATCGGAGGGGCAGTGGTTGATCGTGAATCCAAAAAATTACCCGTACCCATACACCTGCAATCCCTCTATTGGATGGCAACTCACATCATGTACCGGCCCCTTTTAGATAGGGTGGGTTGTCTTCAGTTCAGGGGAGCTTACACAGGAGGGCACCCGATAAGCCCTGAGGTAATCCGATTCTTTCGGGCTGGCGGTCTAAACCTCAAGCAATGCTATGGGCTTACCGAGTCGGGCGGCATATTTCAGGTCCAGCCGGATGATGAGGTAAAGCTGGAGACCGTCGGGGTTCCTCTGCCGCGAACTGAGGTAAAGATTGCGGAAGACCAGGAGGTCCTGGTCAAGAGTAGGTCTAACTTCGTGGGATATTACCAGGATGAAGAGGCGACAAAAAAGGCATTTACCGATGATGGCTGGCTCCACACCGGGGATGCCGGTTACATTGACGAGGACGGACATCTGCTGATTATCGGCAGAAAAGAAGAGATCATGAGGACCAGGGATGGCGAGGCCTTCTCCCCTGACTTCATCGAGACCAGGTTGAAATTCAGCCCTTATATCAATGAGGCGGTAATCTTCGGAGAAGGCCAGCCTTTTATCACTGCATTTATCAATATCGATTTCGGAAATGTAGGCAATTGGGCAGAGGAGAAAAAGATAGCTTACACTACCTATACGGACCTCTCTCAGCAGCCCGAGGTTGAGGATCTGATCAGAGGAGAGATCAAGGAGGTAAACAAACAACTGCCGCAACCAATGCAGCTGGTACATTTTATTCTCCTTTACAAACTCCTTGATGCAGATGACGAGGAATTAACTCGGACTGGAAAAGTAAGAAGAAAATTTGTGTTTCAACAATACAGGGATCTGATTGAGGCCATGTATTCCGATAAAAAGGAAATGGCGGTTACCGGCCAGGTAAAGTATCGAGATGGACATATCGGCACCATAGAAACCACGGTCAGGATACTCGCCGTGGAATAAGGAGATGCTTTTATGGAGTTTTTCCTTCAGTTAACGATAAACGGCCTATCGCTCGGTTTTCTCTATGCCCTTGCCGCCTTGGGCTTTGTCATGATCTTTAAGTCGAGCAGTGTGCTCAATTTCGCACATGGCGCGTTGATGGCAATAGGCGCATTTCTGTTCCTCGTGCTTTCAACGTGGGCGAATTTGCCCATCTGGCTGGCCTTCCTTCTTACCTTGGTCGGCTCTTTCTCGCTCGGGTTTATTATCGAACGCTTCTTCCTTCGACCCTTGATCGGTGAGGCACTCATTGAGGTGATTATGCTGACCCTCGGGCTCTTCATCATGATCAAAGGGTTGCTGCTCTTTATCTTCGGGGGAGATCTTTACGACTACCGGAAATTCCTCCCCCCAGGGCTTACGTTCCATTGGGGAGGCATTGAAATCGCGGGGGTGTATGTGTCTGCCTTTATTATAGGCCTGATTTTCCTGGCGCTGTTCGGCTTCTTCTTTAAGTATTCCTCCCAGGGCATTTACATGAGGTCCGTTGCCGATAATCAGCCCGCTGCAATGGCCCTGGGCGTTCATGTGAGGCGGGTATTTGCCCTCTCGTGGGCCATTGCAAGCTTGGTTGCTGCCATGAGCGGGATCGTGCTCGGCATTATCAACGGGATCAATGTGCACGAGGTGAGCAATATAGGCCTCAAGGTATTTCCTGTTGTTATCCTCGGAGGCCTCGACAGCATAGGCGGTGCGATCCTCGGGGGGATTATCATCGGCCTGCTTGAGACATTCACCGGTGGGTACATCTCATCCGGCCTCAGAGAGGTCATCCCCTATATCGCGCTGATCATTATATTAATGGTTAAACCATACGGGCTCTTTGGCCTCGTGGAAATCGAGAGGGTGTGAGAGATGCGGAGGCTGCGATTCCATCCCTGCGGGAACTATAATGAAACCTACCAAGAGGAGCTTACCATCTTTGAGACGGACTTCGGCAGGCTTGCCCTACTCGTTGGGCTCATCCTTCTGTTTGCCGTTGTCCCTTTCATTGTCAATGAATATATTCTCTACATTATAAATACCATTGGGATCTTTGCCATCGCGGCCATCGGCTTGAACCTGCTCATCGGATATACGGGCCAGATCAGCCTTGGTCACGGGGCCTTCTTCGGTGTGGGGGCATACGCCGGTGCAATCCTCTCAACAAAAATAGGGTTGCCCTTCATAATCGCTGTTCCCGCAGCCGGGGTCATCACCGCCTTTATCGGCATAATCTTTGGGACCCCATCGATCAGGTTGAAGCACCTCTACCTCTGTATTGCCACCCTCGCAAGCCAGTTTATCCTGGATTACATCTTTGTACAGTGGGAGAGCATGACCGGCGGAGCAATGGGCATCAGTATTCCAACGGCCAGCCTGTTCGGGATCGATCTAGGGTCGGATAGAAACTTCTTCTACGTGATCTTCTTCTGCTTCTCGATCATGACATGGATGGCCGTGAATATCACCAGGACGCGGTACGGTAGGGCCTTTATCGCTATCAGGGATAATGACCAGGCAGCCGAGGGAATGGGAATCCCCATATTTCGCTATAAGTTGCTTGCCTTTGCGATCAGCTCCTTTTATGCGGGATTTGCGGGAGCGCTCTTTGCTTTTTACATGATAAGTATAACGCCGGAGCCCTTCAGTATCTGGCTTTCCATACAATATATCGCGATGATCATCATCGGGGGCCTGGGAAATATCCCCGGCGCCGTTTTCGGCACGGTATTCATCATCACCTTGACTGAGGTCTTGAGTCATATAACCACCTATCTCATGAACGTCAGTACCTCTATCGGGGGCGCCATTACGGTTGCCCCTCTCAGGGAGTTCGTTTACGGATTGGCGATTATATTATTTATCTTGTTTGAGCCCAAGGGCCTGGCAGAGGTATGGAGGATCGTACGGTCGAGCTTTAGGCTCTGGCCATTTTCGTATTAGATGATAAAATCGCTTCGCGATTTTATATAACGTCCCGAAAGCGGGACTTAAAAATTGATATTTAAATAAGTGGAACAATGGAAAATAATCTCCTGCTGCGGATTAACAATATCAGCGTTGTCTATTCGGATGTCATCCAGATCCTCAAGGCGGTTTCCCTGGACGTAACAAAGGGGCAGATCGTCTCCTTGCTCGGGAGCAATGGAGCAGGTAAGACCACGACCTTAAAGGCGATTTCCGGTATTCTCAAGCCCGAGAATGGAAAGGTGACTGAGGGAACCATAACCTTTGAAAACCACAACATACAGAATTCGGCGCCCGAGGTGGTCACCAGGCTTGGCATCATCCAGGTTATGGAAGGTAGGCAACCGTTTAAATACCTTACCGTTGAGGAAAACCTCAGGGTGGGTACTGCAACGCGTTGGGGCAAACCCTACAAGAAAGATCTCGAGATAGTCTACCACTACTTCGCTCCCCTCGTTGCCCGAAAACACAGCCTTGCAGGGTACTGCAGCGGCGGAGAGTTGCAGATGCTGGTCATAGGCAGGGCATTGATGGCTCAACCCAGACTTCTACTCCTGGATGAGCCTTCACTTGGTCTGGCTCCCCTGCTGGTAAAGGAAATTTTCGAGATCGTGAAACGGATAAACTCTGAGCGGGGAACCACCCTGATGCTGGTGGAACAGAACGTCAATATGGCCCTCCAGATTGCCCACTTCGGCTACGTGATGGAGAATGGAAAAATAGTCCTCGAAGGCAATGCCGCAGATCTCAGAGAAAATCCCGATGTCAAGGAATTCTATCTGGGAGTTGCAGCTACGGGAACCATCAAGACCTATAAGGATGTGAAGTCTTACAAACGCCGGAAAAGGTGGCTCTAACAATGTGCACTTGACGATTGTCAATTTTCAATCGTTCATTTTTTGGCCTCCCGTACCAACAATCATATCTCTCTTGTGCTACTCCCCTGCCCTTGATTTATTATCACCGAGCCATTATTGACAAACTCGTAAAAAGTCTTCTGCCTGTCATTGCGAGGAACGGAGTGACGAAGCAATCTCGTAAATTCAAGTAGTTACACTGAGTGAGATTGCTTC
>CAYPNL010000300.1:0-3253 GCA_964412045.1 uncultured Desulfobacteraceae bacterium | reverse complement strand
AAGACAACTCAGGAGGCCGCTTCAAACGAGCGCACACGGACAAAGTCTCTAGAAGACAATGGCCAGGTGCTTGTGCGCATGGTTTGAAGCGGCACGCTGATGCCCCCTGTTCAAGGGTATGATGGGAAAAAAGACACCCCCATGCCCATACGTCTCACCAAGGGCTCCTCTTGTGCCTTGAGCAAAGGCCGGGATTCGTTTTCAAAAAGCTAAAGTGTTACGTTTTTTGAAGTTATCGTAGCATTCCTATTCTCAGTAACCTGATATCATAAGCTTGAGCATTAGGGTAGGGTATGTCCGCGGGCGGCGTTCTAAAACGGGTCAAGGGATTGACGCATGAGAAGCTTATCGATTTCCTGCGCTCAGGCTATATTGCTCCTCGGAAGGCCAGGAAGGGGAGCTTTTACTATAACGATTTCTCTCTATCATTCATCCAAATTGCGAATCTCGAGGGGGGTCTGGGATGAATAGATCTTTTCCCGCAGATCCCTGAGGTATCCCTCCGGATCTTGTAATATTTCCCTGTAGAGCTCTCTTCCCAAGAACCTTCTGGTTTGTTGGGTAAGAAAGAATGGCCTATGCCTTCTCACTTCATGGTATACCCACTTTTTCGGTGGAAGGATCTTTCTAAAGGTACAGATCGCAATGAGATCGATGAATAGATCTTCATATCCTAATTCCTTATCCTCTGTTGACAGCTCCACCGAGAGCCAGGAATGACCTAGCTCGCGAAGGAGGGTATACTTCCAGTACTCGTGTATTTTAAAGTCGGTAATGGGAATCAGGACTTCGGCAAACAGGCTGCCATTTTCTGGGTTTCGAAATTTCGTACTGGTCCCCCTCTTAATCTCCTTATCTGCTAGGATTTGGAGATCTATGGGATCAAGCTTGATTCGATCCTCGTGACAGACCTCGCTGAAGGCTCGGCAGAGCTCCTCGAAGGACTGAGCTGTGTCTGCTTCTTGTATCCCCAAGAGGTCTTTGGCAATCATTGATTGAATATAGATTGTAGCGGGACCGAAATGAAAGGCTATGTGATCAATATCTGAGCCCAAGCGCTTGTTCCGCGGCATTGGATTTGAATCCCTCTTCCGGGAAATATCTTCAAACACGCTATTACCTCCTCCCACGCTTTCCCCCAGCATCGTAATCGGTTACGGTTGAGATCAATGCAATGCTTGTGTTCCTTTCAAACAATTGACTTTTTGATTATCTTAGTATAGTCATGGCTTTTTGTATAGGGAATAGTGGCCAAAGGCTGGAAATATAGCCCTTCTGTGAAGAGCAGCGCCATTCTAAGGGATGCATCCCGTACATTTTTTCTTTTTGAAAAAAATGGAGAAAGATATTGACAATTATTTTATTTCGATTAGTATTAGATATAAGAAACTTAGTTTTGTATATCTAATGAATGATAGGAATATACATACTGTCTCTAAAAAAGCCCTGACGCCTACCATGGAGGACTACCTGGAGGCTATTTATAATCTTTCCCAGGAAAAAAAGGCTGTCAGGGTAAAGGATATTGCACAGAGGCTTGGGGTTAAGATGCCGACCGTCACCAATATGCTCAAGACGCTGAGCGAGAGGGGCATGATTGATTACGAGAAATATGAATATCTCGAGCTGACCGGAAGGGGCTCTGATATCGGAAGCGAGATAGATCAGCGGCATCAAACGCTCAAGGCATTTTTGACCGATATCCTTCAGATAGACCGGGACCAGGCAGATGAAGATGCCTGCAAGATGGAACATTCCGTGAGCCCTACCACCCTCGAGAGGATGGTGGAATTTATGGAATTTGTGGAGAAATGCCCCAGGGGTGGCGTGGACTGGTTGCAGCACTTTAATGAATACAGAACATACGGAAATCAGAGGGAAGTGTGCTTGGAGAGGATGAAGAGGTTGGTCCACGAATACGACACCGAGATAAACGCGATGAAGCAAAAGAACTAACCCAAAGCGCTTTCGCTATCACGTGAGGATGGATTGGCTGCAAGAATGAAAGGAATACGACCTATGCCGGAGGGAATCCCTATGCCTTTGTCTCATATGCGACCTGGTCAAAGCGGGGTGATTGTCGAGATCCAGGGCGGATTTGGCCTGATTAACCGACTCAATGGCCTGGGCATTTTGCCGGGCAAGAGGGTAAGGAAGATTAGCGCCATGATAGCACGAGGGCCGGTTACCATTGAAGTAGACAGGGTTCAGGTAGCGATTGGTTTCGGGATGGCAAAAAGGATAATCGTAGCGTTGAATTAGTAACATGCGGACTATACTGCTGGTTGGTAATCCCAACGTAGGGAAGAGCGTGCTGTTTTCCCGGCTCACCGGTGTGAGGACCACTGTTTCTAATTATCCGGGCACTACCATAAGCTATACCCGTGGATTCACAAAACTGGGCGAGGAGAAGCTTGAAGTTATCGATGTGCCCGGCACCTATACCCTAGAGCCGACCAGTGAAGCTGAGGAAATCGCCCTCAAGATGTTGAAAAATGGGAATGTTATCATAAATGTGGTCAATGCCACGAACCTGGAAAGGAGTTTGTATCTGACCCTCCAGCTTTTGGAGATGGATATCCCGGTAGTGGTGGCCTTAAATATGTGGGACGACACCAAGCACCGGGGAATCGATATCGATCTCGAAAAACTCAGGATGATGCTGGGGGCGCCGGCCGTTCCAACGGTAGCTGTAACCGGCGAGGGGATAAAGGAGCTCATGGAGAGCATCCCCAGGGCTACCTCACCGGATGGTCCTTTCCGCAGCCGTGATGAGCGATGGATCGCCATCGGGGAGATCGTTGAACAGGTTCAGCATATCAGGCACCGCCATCACACCTGGCTCGAGCGCGTTCAGGATGCAAGCGTAAAGCCTCTCACCGGCGGCCTGATCGCTATAGCCATCTTGGTGCTCTCCTTCCTCGTAGTTCGATTTATCGGAGAAAGCCTCATCGGTTATCTCCTTGAACCCCTCTTTAACGGGCTTTGGGCGCCGGTTGTCTTGCGGGTGAGCGGGCTCATGGGAGGCAGCGGTTTCCTCCACGATATTGTGGTGGGAAAGCTCGTGGGTGGCGAGGTGAATTTTGTTGAGTCCTTCGGGCTTATCACGAGCGGCCTCTATGTACCTTTCGCCATGGTTCTGCCCTATATCTTCTCCTTCTACCTCGTGCTGGGCTTGCTGGAGGATGTCGGATACCTGCCGCGGTTGGCGGTGTTGATGGATACCATCATGCACTGGCTCGGCCTCCATGGG
>CAYPNL010000299.1:0-3016 GCA_964412045.1 uncultured Desulfobacteraceae bacterium | reverse complement strand
TTTCGCGATGGGAATAAGCTCCTCAAGATTTTTCGCGGCGGAACCCTCCCGCATCTGGATCTGCATCCCCAAAGAGAGCTTCTCCATAGCCTCTGAATACTCCACACACTCATGGTCCGTTGAAATCCCGGCGCCGATATATCGTTTGAGCGCATCTCCTCTCAGGCCCGGGGCGTGGCCGTCAATGGGTTTGTGAAAGGACTTCGCCAGGTCAAGCTTGGCCATAAGATCCGGGTCGCCCTGCAAGACCCCCGGCACATTCATCACCTCGCTCAGGAATCCTACCCTCCCCTTCTCGAAGAGCTCTCTCATCTGATCGGCGCCTAACCTCGCGCCTGAGGTCTCAAAGCTCGTGGCAGGCACGCACGACGGAGCTCCCCAGAAAAACCTGAATGGAACAAGGGCGGCATCTTCAGCCATATAGCGCACCCCGTCCGCTCCCATGACATTGGCGATCTCATGAGGATCGCACACCGCGCCTACCGTACCATGTGTGACCGCTACCCTTGCGAATTCAGAGGGGGTAAGCATGCTGCTCTCGATGTGAATATGGGAATCGATAAACCCGGGGATAATATATTCCCGGTACGGTTCTCGCTCCTGGGTAATCATCGATATCCTTCCACCGGATACCGCAAGAGTCCCCGGATAGATCCTCCCCTCTATGATATCGACGATGTTTCCTGATATGCGCTCAATAGTCTTTATCACGTCCTCAACCCGAAATTCCTCCTTAAAGGCCTTGGTCTCATGTGCCGTATTCCAATCCTCGAGACTTGCTGCATCCATTATACCGATCTACTTATATGGATCGGCTCTATACTCTTCCGACCGTCGGCCTCTCGTCCCCTATTATGTAATAGCACCGGCCGCATACTCAAGGCCGAGATCCGTGAGTTTCTCTCTGGTCGGGGCGCCCGTGGCGAGATCCCATCCCCGTTCCGTGTAATACTCATCCAGCATCTGGTTGAGATCTTCTCTGCTGATGAGCTGTCCCTTAGAGGCTCCTCCTTTCAGGGGTTCGGTCATCAATCGCTCAGGCAGGGTATCATCGGCGCGGGTAAAACCTTCCCGGACATTGAAAACTCTGGCGAGGTTATTGATACGTTCGCCGACTTTTTCAACCTCTTCAGGGCTATACTCTAACCCGGTGACCGCCTTCAATAGGCGAGCGGCGTTTTGGGTGGCAACTCCAGCAACAGCCATATCCAAAAGGAAAGCGCACATGGTCGGGCAATCGCACGTGGCAGTGCGAACGTCCTGGTTCCACTTGGTGAGTCTGCCCTTTCCCTTGGAGGCAAATCGATCCACTTCATAAGGGATCGGGATCCCGAAGATCTCCTGGAATGCGTATCCTCTATTATGGTCTGCGCCGGTGTAGGCCGTTGCGTAATTGAGACCATGGGCCTTGGCGCCCCGGACATCATAACCGGGCAGCTCCAAACCCTTCACGTGCATTGCGTACTTTTCTGCTCCTTTCCCGATTCTCTCCGCAGCAACCTTGGTGCCGTCTGCCAGGATATCCCCGATTCCTTCCCGGAATGCAATCATCTTGAGCAGCGCCAGCATGGCTTCATGATTGCCGAAGGTGAGTGCAAGGCCCCCGGTATCCTGCTTGTTCAGGATCCCCTTTTCATAGAGCTCCATGGCAAAGGCGATCGCCACTCCTGAAGAAATAGTGTCCAGCCCCAGTTCGTCGGCAAGACGATCCGCTGCAATGATAGCGTCTATATTTTCAACGCCGGTCACCCCGCCGAAGCTGTAATAAGTCTCATACTCAGGCCCTTCAGACAGAATCCCTGCGTAGACGCCATGCTTGGCTCTATTCAATTGGCTGCATCCTACCGGGCATCCATAGCAGTGCTCGCTGCCCACATTTCGTGTCATCTGGACCGCAACCCCGATCTTGTCCACCGGTACATACTCACCCGTGGCAGCAAAATTCTTGGTCGGAAAGATGCCGATGGCACCGGTTGCATCCACCACCATCGGGGTGCCTGTCTTGGAAAATTGGGGGTAGAGCACAGGGCTCTCCCTCATCGCCTTGGTAAATTCCCGTACAGCAATCTTCAGCTCATCCTTATCAGCTACGGATACCGTTTCTTTTCCGCGTATGGCAATCGCCTTGAGGTTCTTGGAGCCCATGACCGCCCCGAGGCCTTTGCGCCCGGCTGTCCTGAATTCGTTCACAATACAAGCGATTTTGGATAGGTTTTCACCGGCAGGACCGATACAGGCAATCCGGACATTCTGATCATTGAGTTGGTTTTTGATGATCTGCTGGGTGTCGGTTGTCTTCATCCCCCAGAGCTTTTCTGCACTGCGAAACTTGACCTCGCCGTCCTTGATCCAGACATAGGTGGGCTTCTCAGCCTTTCCCTCAACAATCAGGGCATCGTATCCGGCAAATTTCAGTTCAACGGGAAAATATCCCCCGGTGAGCGCCATACCCACAGCACCGGTTAAAGGTGATTTAGAGGTGATGGTCATCCTGCTCGCACAGGGAACAGCGGTACCGGAAAATGGGCCAGGGGCAAAAATGAGCTTGTTGGCAGGGCTTAAAGGATCGGTACCTGCCGGGACCTCATCGAACAAATACTTGATTCCGAACCCTGCGCCTCCAATAAAATCCCTTGCCGTTTCAAGCGGCAGTTTTTCTTCTCTTGCTGTTTGGTCCGTAAGATTGATCCGTAATATCCTTCCTCTGTATCCTCCTTGGTACATGGTGGACCTCCCTATTACGTAAAGGTTTAGGTATTTCCGATTCCCTTTGTGATATATCAGCACACTCACTTGCTCTCGTCAAGATTATGTTTTGTGGGTAACACTTTAGCCTTTTGAAAACGAATCCCGGCCTTTGCTCGAGGCACAATAGGCGCTCTTGGTGAAACGCATGGGCATGGGGGTGTCTTTTCTTTTACCATGTCCTAAATGTACTGCACCGGCAGGCCCCAATACATCAGGGCACCGACCGCCATGGCGTATCATAGTCAGGTCCGAGTTGCGCGTGTGCCCT
>CAYPNL010000298.1:0-4324 GCA_964412045.1 uncultured Desulfobacteraceae bacterium | reverse complement strand
GATGGATTGGGTACCTCTTTCAGCCCCTCATCCGTCATCTCAAAGGCGCCTATCTCGTTGGTGGGGCCGAACCTGTTTTTCACAGACCGCAGGATCCTGTAGCTGTGGGATCCATCCCCTTCGAAATAGAGCACCGTATCCACAAGGTGTTCCAGTACCTTTGGGCCGGCAATAGCGCCCTCTTTTGTTACATGCCCTATGATAAACAGCGCTCTTCCCGACCGTTTCGCCAGATTCATGAGCTTGCTCGTAACCTCCCGCACCTGGCTGATAGAGCCCGGAGCAGAGCCAAGGGTTTCTGTGTAGATCGTCTGGATCGAGTCGATAACGATAATGCGAGGAGCTAGCTCATTGAACCGATCGATCATGTCCTCCAGGCAGGTTCCGCAGAGCAGATAGATCTCAGGGGAGTCAATGGAGAGCCTCCGGGCCCTCAGCTTGATCTGTTGGGTGGATTCCTCGCCCGATATATAAAGGGTTCTGTGGCCTTGCTGGGCGAGCCTCTGTACCACTTGTAGAATCAGGGTGGATTTGCCGATGCCCGGATCTCCACCGATCAATACGAGGGACCCAGGAACCAGTCCTCCACCGAGGGTTCTATCGAATTCGCTCAAGGTCGTTTTGTATCGGCTCTGTTCATCGAGGCTGATGGTGTCCATGCGCTGTGGTATATCCTGGGACTGTCTCTCTGACCGTGCCGTACCACTGGATTCAAGGACCTCTTCGACCAATGAGTTCCACGTGCCACACTCTGGGCATCTGCCCAGCCATTTCGGGGTCTGGTACCCGCAGTTTTGACAGGTGAATATCGTCTTCTGCTTCATCAGCGTTGTTCCCTTTCGAAGCTAGGTTTGTTCGTGGACCGTTCAATCCAAACGTATGGTATCTTCTTTCATAGGGGCTTATTAGTCAAATTAAATCATCACCCCTAGATAGCCACTTTTTTATGGGTACGCAATTCATAGAGAGGATCTTCTGGGTTGACAAAGTAGAGCACGCATAGTAGCTTTTCTAGCAAGATTCCATAACAAAGGAGGAGAAACGGTGGGTGAACTGATCCAGGTAACCGATGGTAATTTCGATGATGAAATCGTTCGATCTGAAGTGCCGAGCATGGTCGATCTTTGGGCTCCGTGGTGTGCCCCGTGCCGAATGATCGGCCCATGGATAGAGGAGCTTGCTCGGAAATATGACGGCAAGTTTAAGGCTGCAAAGATGAATGTGGATGAAAATCCCAATACCCCTAATAAATATGGTGTAAGGGCGATTCCGACCGTGCTCTTTTTCAAGGATGGCAGCTTGGAGGATACCATTGTGGGTGCAGTTGGTAAGGCGAATATCGAGAGGGTCATGCTTAAGTTAATGGGGTAAAAACAGGACATCTCTATGGGATGAAAAGAAATACTGCTCACATACGTAAAGGGGCGATCATAGCCCTGCTCATGATATCCTTTTGCAGCGGATGTTCTTATTTCGGGAAGGGAACGAAGCCTGATAAATCTCCAGAAGAGCTCATGAGCGAGGGGATTTCGAAGTTTGCGAAAGGCTCTTATACGGATGCTGCTGAGCGATTCCAGGAACTTAAGGATCGGTATCCTTACAGCAACTTGGCTATCCACGCGGAGCTAAAACTGGCTGATTCACTTTTTAAAAAAAAAGAATTCGAGGAGGCCATTGAGGCGTACCGAGAATTTGAGAGCCTCCACCCGAAAAATACATCCATTCCCTACGTCATCTACCAGCAGGGTCTGTGTTATTTCCTCAGGATAGGGACCATTGACCGAGACCAAACCCATACCATCAAGGCCCTCCATGAATTTGAGAGGTTGATCAGGATCTTCCCTGATGATCACTATTGCCTGAAGGCCAAGGATCACATCGAGAGGTGCCTCAGCAACCTCGCTGAGCATGAGTTTTATGTGGGTCATTTCTATTTCAGGTACGGGCACTATGAAGCGGCCTTGAAGCGATTTACCTATCTGCTCGAGCGATATCCCGATCACGGCCCGCGCGAGAAAACGCTTGCCTATATAGCAAAATGCAAAGAGAGGCTTGCCCAACAAACGAGCTCCCCATAAGCCCATCATCGAGAACTTACCCGGAAGACGACCAGCGCACGGAGCAAAATAATACTTGATAAATCATGTCATTGATGACATATTCCACCCATGCAAACGTTTTTCAAGGTTAAGACAGCGCAGGAAGTACTCACATCCCTCGAGGATATCACGCCATTGGGGATGGAAGCCATCCCTATGAGGAGCTCCCTCGGCAGGGTCCTTGCCAGGGATATTGAATCCGGGGAAGATATCCCCGGCTTTCGCAGATCCACCGTAGATGGATATGCCTTGGCTTCCAGGGATACCTACGGCGCGAGCGAGAGCTTGCCAGCCTTGCTCACCCTGGCCGGCGAGGTGACGATGGGTAGTGTCCCTCAATTTGGCCTCAACAGAGGCGAGTGCGCACTGATCCCAACAGGAGGGATGCTCCCTGAGGGGGCTGATTCAGTGGTTATGGTGGAGTACTCCCAAAAGATGGAGCAAGGAGCAGTAGAGATCACCAGGCCTGTTTCTCCCTTAGAGAACGTGATACAGCCTGACGATGATGTGAAACGAGGCCAGGTGGTCTTAGAGAGAGGAACACTCTTGCGGCCGCAGGATCTCGGCATCTTGGCCGGGCTCGGGGTAAGCCAGGTAGAGGTTGTGGTAAGACCGAGGGCTGCCATCATATCCACTGGGGAGGAACTCGTGGATATCGCTCAGAAACCGGGAGGAGGACAGATACGGGATATAAACAGCTACACACTCCACGGACTCTGTGTGAAATCAGGGGCAGAACCTCTCTGTCTGGGTATTGTGGGTGATAGGTTCCAAGATCTCAGATCGCTGATAGAGAAGGGATTATCAGAGTCTGATGCGGTATTGCTTTCCGGGGGAAGCTCGGTTGGCACCATGGATTTAACCTTGGATGCATTTCTCTCCTTCGATGGTGTTGAGCTCATTGCACATGGGGTATCGATCAGCCCCGGAAAACCGACCATCATTGCACGCAGGGGCAATAAAACGCTATGGGGCCTGCCGGGACACCCTGTATCTGCCATGATCATCTTCGATGTGTTTCTCACTCTTGTTTTTCGAAGACTATTGGGGCTCCTTTATCCTGCTGAAGGTATGGATCATGTTATCGAGGCAGAGCTCGATAGGAATGTGGAGTCAGCCAGCGGGAGAGAGGATTATGTCAGGGTAAAGCTTTCCTATGGAGAGGGCAGGGCGCTCGCCACACCAATATTGGGGAAAAGCGGGCTCATATCCACCATGATCGAGGCAGACGGATTGATCAGGATTGATATGAACACCGAGGGGCTTTACCGGGGCGATACGGTTCAGGTGAGGATGTTTTCATAATATGGAACGGCAAAAAATATATCTCAAGATGAAGGATTCAAGAGAGGCGCTCGAGTTCTTCCTACGCTCCTTGAATCCAGAAACCATAGTGGAGATAGAGGAGATTCCGGTGCACGAGGCACCCGGCAGGATCACCGGGGAGCCTGTCTTTGCGAAGATATCATCCCCCTTATACCCTGCAGCTGCCATGGACGGAATAGCAGTGTTTGCCCAGGATACGTACGGGGCTACGGAAAGAAGCCCGAAGCGGTTAAAGGCGGGGCAGGATGCCATTTGGGTAAATACCGGCCAGGTAATGCCGGAGGGGAAGAATGCAGTTATCATGGTGGAGAAGCTTTACCAGGTGGATGAGGATACCATCGAGATCCTCTCGGCTGCGTTTCCCTGGCAGAATGTCCGAAAGGTGGGCGAGGACTTCGTGGCAACAGAGCTGCTTTTTCCTCAGAACCACAGGATACGGGCATTGGATCTCGGCACCCTCCTTGAAGGCGGCATGTTTCGCCTCAGGGTCAGAAGGAGGCCCCGGGTGCGCGTGATACCGACCGGCAGCGAGCTCGTTCGTTACACCTCCCTCGCACACCCCTCTGATCTGAAGAAAGGAGAGATCATCGAATCCAACTCCTTTGTGATTGCGTCTCTCATCAACGAATGCGGCGCCGAGCCTGTGATAGAGGATATCGTTCAGGATAAGAGCGAGGACATCAGGGCCTCCCTACTCAATGCAGTGCGTTCAGATGCGGAGATGGTTATCATCATTGCAGGCTCATCCGCCGGGACGAGGGATTTTACCGCCCAGGTCATCGAGGATATAGGAGAGCTCCTCGTACACGGGGTTACCATTATGCCGGGAAAGCCCACGATCCTTGGTAGGATTAACGAGAAACCCGTTGTCGGTATCCCGGGATATCCCGTTTCAGCCT
>CAYPNL010000297.1:0-2420 GCA_964412045.1 uncultured Desulfobacteraceae bacterium | reverse complement strand
CGGGAGGCCGCTTCAAACCGGCGCACACGGACAAAGACCCTAGAAGACAATGACCAGGTGCTTGTGCGCATGGTTTGAAGCGGCACGCTGATGCCCCCTGTTTAAGGGTATGGTGGGAAAAAAGACACCCCTATGCCCATTCATCAGGTAGTTTCAAAAGGATAACATGTTACCTATATTGTAGCCTATAGCAGGCCAGCGAAAAAAGTTCAATGCAAAAAGTTACCCGCTCCTAAAAGGGCTATGAATCAAGGATTGACAGGCGGTGGAGCTTATCCTATACTGCTTAGTGTCAATGCGGGTATTCGTTTTACCTTTGCTGATAACAACGCACATGCTACCCCTTTACAGGCACTCATTGACTTGATATAAGGTCGCCGGAGGGAAAACACAATCTATGTCAATAACGTTCGGCCTGGACAGATTCTTGAGTGATATCCGCTATCGCAGGGACCGCTTCCGTCAATTTATGGGCGTCTCTTTTGTGATCCTCGTGAGCGTCGCAGGGAGGCCACATGAATTTCTGTTCCTCATAGGTTCAGTGTTCGTGTGTCTCGGCATCGCGGCACGACTGTGGGCATCGGGACATGTAAAGAAGAACAAGGCCCTTGCCACTGACGGGCCCTATGCCTATGTGAGACATCCTCTTTATGTGGGGAACATCACCCTGGGTATAGGATTTTGCCTCGCATCGGGCCTGTGGTGGAGTTTTCCCCTCTTCATAGCGATCGTGTTGATATTTTACCCCCACGCTATCCGCCATGAGGATGAACGGCTCCATCACTCTTTTAAGGAAGATTGGGAACAGTGGAGCAGAAAGACCCGGGCCCTCATTCCAGGTCTCACCCTTTCTCAGCCGAATCAACAGAGCAGTTGGTCATTCATGCAGAGCCTCCGGCATAACGGCGAACCCATTATCGCCCTTTTCCTGCTATCCTGGCTCTACATTCTCTCCCTCTGGCTCCATTAATACCTCGGTCATCGAACGCACAGAACTATGGAAAACATCACCGAGAGCAGGCTCCTTGCATGGATCAAAACCAGCATAAGAGATGGGCAAAATATCCTGAGCCGCGGCTATCAGGGGCACGTGTATCTGTATCAGGATAAAGGCCATCGCTTGATCATCAAGGCTCCCATGGGATGGGGTTTGGGAAGGTGGGTCCGACTCCTCATGCTGCGCAATGAGTACCGTGTTTACTCGAGGCTATCCGGGATGAAAGGTATACCTTGCTGCCATGGCCTTCTGGATAATCGGTATCTCGTGCTGGAATATATCGATGGAATCCCGATACGGAATGCTCGAATCATGGATCGTAATGCCTTCTTTGAAGAGTTTTTAACCGTGATTCAAGAACTTCATGAGGCTGGGGTTGCCCATACCGATCTCAAAAAAAAAGACAACATTCTCGTGGTAGATGGCAGGATGCCCTATGTGATCGATTTCGGAGTAGCTGTCTTCAGAAAACCCGGGTTTGCCCCCATAAACCACTACCTGTATAATCTCGCGAGTACGTTCGATTTTAATGCCTGGGTGAAATTGAAATACAACGGCAAGTATGAAGATCTTACCGAGAAAGACCGCATCTATTATAACAGGACACTCGTAGAGAAGGTATCTCGCTGGATCAAGGATACCTACCTGATCGTGAAAAAGACCATGATTGGGTAAGGAGGCATCCCATATACCTGATTATCATTTTAAATGATTGAGGCCCGGTCCTATCCCTCAGTACCCCCTACTACAATCTGGGGAATCCTCAAGGTTGGTTGTGCATCTGAAACGGGCACCCCCTGGCCATCTTTGCCGCAGGTGCCCACCCCAAACCCCAAGTCCATGCCAACCATATCGATCTCTTTCATGATCTTCGGGCCATTGCCGGTTAACGTCGCTCCCCTCACCATATCAGCTCTCTGTCCCTTGTCCAGAAGATAGCCCTCGCTGACCTCAAACACGAAATTGCCGTTTACCGTATCTACCTGCCCGCCACCCATCTTGACTACAAAAAGGCCCTTTTCCACGGAGCGGATTATCTCATCCGGATCTGAGCCCCCTGATGCAATGAAGGTGTTCGTCATCCTTGGGATCGGTGTATGACGGTACGATTCCCTCCTTCCATTTCCCGTGGATTGCACGCCGTCCTTCATTGCCGCCAATCGATCGTACATATAGCCCATTAAGACCCCATCCTTCACCAGCACCGTCCTTTGGCCAGGTATGCCCTCATCATCAAAGAAAAAAGAGCCTCTTTTTGACTCGATAGTGGCATCATCAATAATGGAGATCGCCTTTGAGGCTACTTCGTGGCCAAGCTCGCCCGAGTACACGGAAAGCCCCTCTTGCGCCAGATCCGCCTCAAGCCCATGCCCTACGGCCTCATGAATCATGGTTCCACCTGCGCTGCTTGAGAGAACCACGG
>CAYPNL010000296.1:0-4522 GCA_964412045.1 uncultured Desulfobacteraceae bacterium | reverse complement strand
TGCCGAGAACTGGAATTGAACCAGTGACACGGGGATTTTCAGTCCCCTGCTCTACCGACTGAGCTATCTCGGCATGGTTCTTTCTGCTTGCCGCAAAATCCTACTTGTCCGTATCTTCTTCCTCGCTCATTTCGAGTTTTAGATCCAGGTCGTCGATATTTTCCGAGTCAGCCAGCGGTTCATCATCGATATTGATATCCAAATCAGATCCGTCATCATAAATCTCGTCGACATCAATGGTCATGCTTTCGCTCGCCTCTTTCCCTGATTCTGGAACCACAAAGGCAGCACTACTATCATTGAGATCTCCAGTCAAGGATCCTAGGAGGAAAGGGGTGTTGGGCTTTATCCCGATGATATGTAACTTGGCCTTTTCAGCTAAAATATCCTTTCCACAACGAGGGCATATCTCAACATAATCAAAGGTCGTATACTTGCATTTTGGGCATTTCATGATAACCCCCTTAAATTTTTAGGATATATAGTATGATTTATAATAATTGTCAAGTAATTTTATTATAATTATATATCGTAATAGTCAATTGTCCCTTTTCCCCCTGTGATCCTTGATCATCCCTTTGGCTAGCATATCGCATCGCTCGTTTTCAGGATGCCTCGAATGGCCCTTTATCCAGTGCCACGTTATATGGTGCCGTTCAGTCAAGGTGAGCAACTTCTCCCAGAGATCCCTATTTAGTACGGGCCTCCTCTGTGAATTGAGCCAATTCCTTTTTTTCCAAGAATGAATCCATATGGTAATCCCCTTGCACACATAATTGGAATCCGTAAAGACACGAACTTTTGAGGTCCTCTTGAGCAGCTTCAAGGCCTCTATGACGGCCATAAGTTCCATCCGATTGTTGGTTGTGCTTGGGCTATAGCCCGATATCTCCTTTTCCCTCGTTCCGTATCGTAATATTGCCGCATACCCCCCTGGCCCAGGGTTGCCAAGACACGATCCATCGGTAAAAATCTCTACAACCTTGTCTTGGTCCACCTCTTTGTGTCCGTCCTTCTGGTCCAATTTCGTTGTTTTTATACCTCCGCTCTGCCTGATCACTCGCCTTCGCCAGGATGCCCCGCGTGGAAGTGCAAAGAGCTTCACTGCAGTAAAGAATCCACGCCCAGAGGACGTGGCTTTGTCTGGAGCCCCCTCAAAGGGGGGCCGAAGGGTGCCCTCAGATCCCGGGGTTGATGGAGTAGTGGAGTGTTGGGGTACTGGAGTAATGGGATAGCATTGAAGGAAGGGTTTTGAACGTCAGGGAAAGGCCTCGCCAACACCGTCTCCCCTGGACCGTGCCTGGAGGGTATCCGCTAAGATGCTTTTCAATACTCCATTCATCCACTACTCCATTACTCCGTTTTAATGAAAGAATTATGACCGGTAAAGCCATCGTCTCTGACCTTCAGAAGATTGACGACCTACGAATACAGAAAAGAGTGCCCCTCAACATAAAAAACGAGTAAGGCGCCTCTATATATTTTCCAGAGCCCCATAGGCGCCTTGAATCCTATCCCGAAGAATAAAACAGAGCCTCTCTAGGATGTTGAACCCAAGGTGGGGATCGCTGAGCATCATCTCCCGAAGCGCAAGACCCTTGAAAGCGATTACATGCGTGGACCTTCTGCATCTCGTGGACGCCATCAGCGTATGAGATTGTCCAAGCAATGTTGACCAGCAACCCAAGGCCCTGCCTTTTCCTAAGAGGCTAACAATGACGTTTCCCCTTTTCGTTCCAAGATCTATTACCCTCTCGAGAAAAACGTGGCCTTCCTCGATTATATAGAGCATATCGCCGAGATCGCCTTGATTGAGGATGCTCTCTCCCTGCTTGTAGCTTTCAAAATGGCAGAGTGCGGCTACTCTCTCGATCTCTCGCCTATCCAGACCCCGAAAAAGGTCACAGGTCTCCAACACGTCCATGATTTTCGACCGATCGTTCATGCTGCCCTCCATTTGGATAAAAAAATGCTTCCTTCCTGCATCCCCTTGCGCGAAAACAGGCACCCCTTCTTCTGCATACAACATCCGGAGGCCTCTTGTGTTAAGCTTAGATCTACTCGGCGCCCGCTGCCTTCATTGCTACCATCTGTGGGCCTTGAAAAAGCCGCTCACCCGTCGTTGCTCCCACTGCCAGTAAGTATCCCCTGCCCCTGATCTCCTGTAGTCCGGTAGCGAGCCCTTTCAGCCTTTTCCTCGACCACATGGCCTGGGCTCTGTCAATTAAGGCCTTCAATTGGGAACTCAGCCCGTAGAAGAAGACAGGAGATGAGAGGATAATGATATCTGCATTGTTGCCTCCCTTTCTCGGGCTGCCGTATACCCCAACCACTCTCAACCCCATCACGCCTCCCCTGATCAAACCGGATCCCCTTACTGAGCGGTATCCTTGAAATTTCCGGGAATTTAAAGTAACTTACTATAATCAGAGAAGGGAACCAAATGAAAAATTTACTATGCGAGGACATGCCATGAAAAGAGTCGCCTTTATTCCAGCCCGATATCAATCGACTCGATTCGAGGGGAAACCACTTGCCTTGATCGCGGGGCGGCCTATGATTCAACATGTCTATGAGAGGGCAACGAGATGTCGAGAGCTGGATGAAGCCTATGTCGCAACTGATGACCAAAGGATTTTCGATTGCGTCGTTGGATTCGGTGGCAAGGCAATTATGACGGACAAGCAGCATCGGTCGGGAACAGATCGCATTGCAGAGGCCTCGGATAAGGTGGGGTTAGCCGATCATGACATCGTGGTCAATATACAGGGCGACCAGCCCATCTTTCAGCCAATGTTAATCACTGAGCTTATCACACCTCTTATCCAGGATCCAACCATACCGATGTCCACTCTCATGCATCGCATCAAGGATGAAAGAGAACTCCACGACACCAATCACATAAAGGTAGTTGTTGATAACAAGGGATACGCACTCTATTTTTCCCGTCTCGCAATCCCTTTCTATCGCGATCGAGACTCAAGGACTTCTCACTATAAGCATCTGGGCATCTATGCCTACCGGAAATATTTTTTGACGACCTTTACGAAACTTCATTACGGCGTATTGGAGGGCGCAGAAAAGCTCGAGCAGCTGCGCGTATTAGAACATGGATATAGGATTAGGGTGGTAGAAACACCCTATGATTCAACGGAAGTAGACATACCAGAGGACATAAAGGTCGTCGAGGAGAAGCTCGCCAAATAAAGTGCCCCGATTATTGCAACCGGGGCACTTTAATGCATCCGGGGCGCCGATACCTCCTCATCTATTTTTCTCTTTTCTCCTAATCTTATTTTAGGAAGGATTTCTGTTGGCACGAACACCCCAGGTGCTTCGATAAAAAGCAACTATTATGCCAGGTATTTTCGAATTTAATAACTAATGATTTCAATAAATTACATCATACCCCATCTCAATGTAGCCCGACTTGTGTTCATAATAACACAGATTTCTGTGTACGCGCGCAACAGAAACCTTACGGCCAGGATGTATCAATACAACCGCGAGCACTATCGAGTTGACTCACCTATAATGAAATGGTAAACGATAACCGGGGATTGATACGGGCTACAGCTTTTCTGGCAACTCCTTGAACGCTTTGAATTTTACAATACCTACATCTCTATGCGGATCGAGAAAGGACGTGGACTTCTTTTTCTTTATGCGTGAGGCCCTGCAAGAGGCCGGCAAGGCACGGAAAGAGGGAGAGATTCCAGTGGGTGCAATTGTGGTAGGTCACTCGCAAGAGATTGTCAGCAGAGACCATAACAGGTGCATATCACTCACTGATCCAACCGCTCACGCCGAGATACTCGCTATCAGGCATGCGGCAAAGATACTTGATAATTACAGGCTGAATCAAACCACGATATTTGTCACAATAGAACCGTGCCCCATGTGTATGGGTGCCATACTCAATGCCAGAATAGAAAGGCTCGTGTTTGGCGCCTTCGATGAAAAATTCGGGGCATCCGGCCTGATCAACGATTTAGCTGATAATAAAAAGATTCACCATAAACTTCAGGTCATCCCAGGCATTATGCAAGATGAATGCAAGAAGATCATGCAGGATTTTTTCAAGGCAAGGAGATATGGACGAGGAGAGGTACCGAAGTGGTCGTAACGGGGTCGACTCGAAATCGATTTGTCTCGTTAAGAGCGAGGCACGTGGGTTCGAATCCCACCCTCTCCGCCACCCCACTAATGATTTCAACTACTTACAAGCCGTTATAAGGCAGGGATACCATAAGACACACCATCTTGAAAATGTACCCTGATAGCTCTTGATAGTAATGGGATTGCTTCTTGGTTATGCCGGTGGGAAGGGGATTTTGTTCAATTTGACCAGAGTTCTTTCGCTGGAACCCTGGTGGATTATTAGACAGCATTTCCCCCAGCTTGACATTGGCCCATATTCTGATCGTCTTCTATCAGCTTCAGGGAAGAAACTTCTTGGTGATGAGCGTATGTTAGATTGTTTAGTCGTCTAAACAATTCAAAGCGTTCTGCTAAACTTTTA
>CAYPNL010000295.1:0-5120 GCA_964412045.1 uncultured Desulfobacteraceae bacterium | reverse complement strand
GAGGATCAACAGATCGGGGTAATCCCGATTGATGCCCTTTTCTCACCGATCAGGAAAGTCACGTACGTAGTGGGCAATGCACGGGTAGGCCAAAGGACTGATTATGATAAGCTGACCTTTGAGGTATGGACGGATGGTACGGTGAATCCACAAGATGCATTGGCATATGCTGCGAAGATCCTCAAGGAGCAAGTTAGCCCTTTTATCAGTTTTGAGGAAGAGCTGGTTGAAGAGCAAGGGGTGGAGAGTAATGAGGAGGAAGCCAGGGTCAACGAAAATCTTTTTCGACCGGTGAGCGAGCTTGAGCTTTCGGTACGCTCATCCAATTGTCTGAAGAATGCGGATATAACGTATATATACGAGCTGGTTCAGAAGACGGAAAGCGAGATGCTCAAGACCAAGAATTTTGGACGAAAATCTTTGAATGAGATAAAAGGCATCTTAGAGGAAATGGGTCTTCATTTTGGCATGAAACTGGAAGAGTTCCCCTTGCCCGAGGAGGGCGCAGGGGAGGCAGATGAAGAAACGGAAGAGGATACAGATCGATGAGGCACAGAAAAGCAGGCAGAAAGCTGGGCCGTGACTCGAGCCATCGTAGGGCCATGTTACGAAACCTAGTAACCTCCCTTTTCAGACACGAGGAGATTGCGACCACACAGGCAAAGGCAAAGACGGCGCGACCTATTGTTGAGAAGATGGTTACCCTTGCCAAAAGAGGTGATCTCCATGCCCGTAGACAGGCCCTCTCCTATATCATGGATAAATCGGTAGCCCATACACTATTCGATGAGATAAAGGATCGTTTTCAAGACCGTCAGGGCGGATATGTGAGGATCTTACAGATGGGGTTCAGGAAAGGCGATAACGCGCCCCTGGCTCTTATGCAATTGGTGACGGCGGGCAAGGGTAAGAAGGGTCCAGAAAAGGCATCAACAAAGGTTGGTAAGGAAAAAAAGAAGTCCCCTAAAAAGGCGCCTGCTGCGAAGGCTGCCCCTAAGGAAAAGGAGCTCAAGGATCCACAGGAGAAGGGATAGATGAACAGCTCGGCCACTACGGCATAAAGGCACAAAAAAGACCCCTTCCTGCTATTGCGGGAAGGGGTCTTTTTCATATGCCTTGCTCCGGGTGAGAGCGGGTTGATGCGGCATCTCTTCTTGTTTCGCCCGCAACAGAGGTTTTCTGGGGATTGAACAGCTGTTCGTACGCGACATACATTTGATCTTTGATACGGCGGGACGATAAGAACGGCCCTTCTGTATTTGCTCATTGGAGGGGGTAAGGATGATCACCTGGATTAAGGGCGGAAGCATCGTTGATCCTCGCGGGATGATGGAGAAAAACCTCGATATCTTGATAAACAAAGGAAAGATTTACAGGCTCCTACCCCCTGGAGCATTTCATCCGCCCCATGATAGCGAGATACGGCAGGTGGATGCCTCGGGTATGGTGGTCACACCCGGTCTCATTGATATGCATGTCCACCTCCGGGAGCCGGGAGAGGAGTACAAGGAGACGATCGCAACGGGAAGCCGGGCAGCCGCAGCCGGGGGCTTTACCGCAGTGGCGTGCATGGCCAACACCAATCCCATCAATGATTCACGCTCTGTTACAGAGTGTATCCTGGAGCGGGCACGAAAGGCAAATCTTATACGGGTTTATCCGGTGGCGGCCATCAGCAAGGGCATGAGGAGCGAGTCACTCACCGAGTTCGGCGATCTCAAGCAGGCCGGAGCTGTGGCAGTGTCGGATGATGGAAGGCCGGTCACCAACAGCGAACTCATGAGGAGAGCACTCGAATACGCAGCCTTCTTCGGCCTCCAGGTTATATCCCATTGTCAGGATCTCGATCTCTCAAATCGTGGCGTTATGCATGAGGGCGCCATTTCAGCCAAACTGGGCTTGAGCGGAATCCCAGCAGCCAGTGAGGAGGTTATGGTTGCTAGAGAGATCATCTTAGCTAAACACACGGGGTGCCCTGTTCATATTGCCCATGTCAGTACTGAGGGATCGGTTGTCCTCATTCGGCAGGCCAAGGAGCAGGGCATACCGGTAACAGCAGAGACGGCCCCTCACTACTTCAGCCTTGATCACCGTGCCGTCATGGAATTTGATACCAACGCCAAGATGTACCCACCGCTCCGGGAACCCAAGGATGTAGAGGCCGTCAAAAAAGGGCTCTCAGAGGGTGTCATAGATGTGATCGCAACGGATCATGCCCCGCACAGCCCGCTTGAAAAGGATGTAGAGTTTGACAAGGCTGCATTCGGCATTATAGGGCTGGAGACGTCCCTGCCGCTCACCTTGCAATTGGTGAGGGACGGTGTGATGGACCTGCCCTCTGCGATTGCAAAGCTTTCCTATAATCCCGCTTCTATCCTCAGCGTAAAAGGTGGCACCATCGAGGAGGGCAAGGAGGCGGATCTGACCCTTATTGACCTGAACAAGGAGTATGTGGTTCACGAAGAGGACTTCAACTCCAAGAGCCATAACTCCCCTTTTATCGGCTGGAGCATGAAGGGCAAAGCCATGCTCACCATGGTTGGGGGAAGGATAGCCTGGAACTCCGATGAGCGCAATCCTGGTCGTTGATGATGAATTGAGCATGCGCGAATTCCTCGAGATCCTCCTGGACAAGGAGGGCTATGCGGTGAGCTGCGCTGAGAGCGGGGAATATGCCTGTTCGATCTTGGACAAAGAGACATTTGATCTGGTGATCACGGATATTCGGATGGACAAGGTTGATGGGTTGGGGGTGTTACGGAAGGTGAAGGAGGTCAACCCCGAAACACCGGTAATCATGATATCGGCCTATTCTACCGCTGAAACGGCTGTTGAGGCCATGAAAGAAGGGGCCTATGATTATATCCCCAAACCCTTTGAGGTTCAGGAATTCAAGAAGGTCGTTCGTGATGCGATCCGCACCAAAGAGGCTTCACGGGAGAGGGAGGAGGATCATCTCACAGAGGGGCTCCACTTCAGCTGCTTAATCGGCGAGAGCCCCCAGATGAAGAAGGTCTATGAGCTTATACGAAGGGTGGCTGAAACCAAGACAAACATCCTGATAACCGGTGAGTCAGGCACGGGAAAGGAACTCGTAGCAAAGGCCATACATGAACAGAGCCCACGATCTGAGAGGCCCTTTGTGGTGATCAATTGTGCCGGGATTCCTGAGACCTTGATCGAGAGCGAGCTGTTCGGTTACAAAAGGGGGGCATTTACCGGCGCAAACACGGATAAGGGCGGTTTATTCGAGGCCGCGGACGGAGGGACGGTATTCTTCGATGAAGTAGGCGAACTAAGCCCTGCTATTCAGGTGAAGCTCTTACGGGTAATCCAGGAGAGGACCTTTACCAGGATAGGAGAGACGCACGAGAGAACCGTGGACGTACGGTTTATCTCGGCAACCAATAAGAGCCTTGAGCAGGAGGTGATGGAGGGAAGGTTTCGCGAGGATCTGTTCTTCAGGCTCAATGTCATCGAGATTCCCATGCCCCCGTTACGGGAGCGGCAGGGGGATCTAGCCCTGTTGGCCCGCCACTTTTTGGCGAAATACTCCAAGGAGTTGGGGAAGAATATCAAGAAAATATCGACCTATGCCATGGATATACTCGGCAAATACCCATTTCCGGGAAATATTCGGGAACTGGAGAACATCATAGAGCGAAGCGTGGCCCTGGAAGCATCCAACATCGTGCTCCCCCAGAGCTTGACCCTCTCGGATTTTAAGAAGGCCCGACAACGGGAAGATCGACGCAGTACCGACCTGGGTTCTGACGGGATACAACTCGATGAGGTGATGGCTGAGATAGAGAGGGATTATCTCGTAAAGGCCATGGAGATAGCTCGAGGATCCAGGCAGCGTGCTGCCGAGCTTCTGGGTATCAGCATGAGATCCCTCCGGTATCGATTGGAGAAACTAGAGCTCGGCGCCTTTTTTGATGAAACTCTATAGATGACAAACTCGTAAAAAGTCGAAAAGGACCATTTTTCGTTATTCCGGCAGATCCCGGATCAAGTCCAGGAGGAATCCAGTATTTTCAAGGACTTACAAGAAACCTGGACCCCGTTTTTCAACGGGGTGACGACTTTTTACGAAACCATCATAGAAGCATGACAATAATTGTTATTTTGCTGACAAAAATTGTCACTCTTACATAGTTGTTTGAAGAAAGAATCGATGAGAGACGATGCCGAGATTGAGAAACCGTGCATTCCATCTACAAGAGAGGCGAACTGACATAAAAGATGAGAAATTATTATTCTGGCATGGTAATTGCTTATATTGTAACCAGTGTTTGATTTTTTTAAGATTGAAAGGAGGTGAGCGCTGCAAAACAAGACCTTTAAGCTCATGATTAAAATAAACAATAATTATCTAAAAAAAGGAGAATTACCATGATTATGAAATTAAACAAGACACTGCACCAAGAAGGTTTCACCCTTATTGAGTTGATGATCGTTATTGCCATCATCGGCATCCTGGCGGCCATCGCCATCCCTCAATTCAGTGCTTATAGAAAGAGGGGCTATGTGGCTACGTTGAATAGCGATGCCAAGAATGCCTATACCGCTTCTGCCGCCCTCATTGCCGATGATCCTACGCTGGCTGAAATGGCTCTTGCTGATCTTCAAGGCGCTGGCTATACGCCATCATCCGGGGTTACTACTGCGGTCGATTTTACCGCGACTGATGACTACGACATAACTTGTACGGGAGCTGATGGCTGGGGGCTTACTACGAACGTAGCTACCATTGATCAAGACGGCGCCCTTACGCCGGCAGCACCATAAGGTACCAGGCACGCGAGAGAGATAATAGAAGGGGCGTCACATGACGCCCCTTTTTGTTCTTTGTGTGCACATCCCAAACCTGAAACTGATCTGAAAAAAACGTAAGACTTTAGTTCTTTGAAAAAGCCAAAATCCCTCCCGGCCTCCCTTTAGAAAAGGGAGGGGAATTTCTTTATCCCCCTTTCAGAAAGGGGGATAAAGGGGGATTTTGATTTCACAGAATATATTTCTATTCATACATCTCCTAAGAAACTAACTGTGCGCAAAGGAGCATGGGCATGTCTTTTTTTGTCTCATGCCCTAGAAGTAATGCACCGGCAGGCCCCAAT
>CAYPNL010000294.1:0-6217 GCA_964412045.1 uncultured Desulfobacteraceae bacterium | reverse complement strand
CCATGAACATTGCTCCCTTATGTTGACAAACTCAAAAAGGTATTTATTAATCCCTGCCTTCTCGCAATTTGCCCTGAAAAGAGGTTCATGTGTTCGAGGAGTGCAAGAGGCCACTACCACCCTGTTAAGATGGTGCTCTACAATTTTTTCTCGTATGGATGACAGCCCATTTTCTGAACACGTATAAAGATTCCTTTCTGCCCATACCACATTGGGCAGTCCTTGTGCGTACTCTACTACCTTTTCAACGTCCACGACGCCACCGATATTCGTGCCGCAGTGACAGATAAAGACCCCAATTCTCAGCGACATAGCTATTCCCTAAGAAGCATTTCTCAATATCTCGGCTACCTTTGAAGCTGCTGCCGATGCATGGATAACAGAGTCGGGCACATCCATAGGGGACTGACAGAATCCGCAAGCAAACACACCGCTCCTGCTTGTCCCACCCGGGTTGGTCAGTTTTTCAGGCGCCTCCACAAACCCAAACTCGTCAAGTTCTATATCCAACTTTCTGGCTAATTCCAGGTTGCTTTCATTCGGTATAAGGGCCTGGGCCAGTATAACCATATCAAATTCCCTTTGTATGAGCTCCCTCTCAACTGTATTTTCGTAGGATACAATAGGATTTTGATTCTCCACATTTTCAGTAATTCTGCCAGGCCTCGCCTTTATATATTCAACGAAATATTCCTCGCTGGCCCTCCTCACATATTCCTGAAAACCCTTTCCAACTGCCCTGAGGTCTATATAAAATATCGTGGATCGTATATCCGGATAATGCTCGTTTGCCAAGGTAGCCTCTTTCGTGGCATGCATACAACAAACCGCAGAGCAGTACCGTTTATGCCTGATATCCCGCGATCCAACGCATTGTATAAAGCCAAGCCTTTCAGGATGCTTTCCGTCTGAGGGCCTTTTCAGGGCCCCTCCGGTTGGGCCGGATGCACTGATCATCCTCTCAAATTCCATGGCAGTAATGACATTCTTTATCGTTCCCCAGCCGTATTCAACAAGGGGTGCTACATCATAGAGATCAAATCCGGTTGCCATGACTACAGCGCCGACGTTCAATTGCAGAATGGTATCACGCATTTCGTGATGTATCGCTCCGGCCTGACATGCATCTACACACCGGTAGCATTCAGAGCATACCCCGCAGCTCAAGCATCTTTTTGCCTCTTCTTGTGCCTCTTGAGGGGACAGGGCCAGATTAACCTCGTCAAAATTATGTATTCTTATTAAGGGATCGATCCGTTTCGGCCTTCTGCGATATTCTTTTTGAATAGTTGTCTTATCCGGTATCGCAATCTCAGGCATATATCCCCGGCCTTCGGAAAGGCTTTCTCCTCTCAGAAAACGGTTGATTGATATGGCAGCCTCCTTGCCGGCCGCTATAGCCTCTATGATAATGGCCGGACCTGAAACGGCGTCTCCCCCAGAGAATAGCCAGGGTACATTTGTCTGGTAGGTTATGCTATCTACTTTAACGGTACCGTTTTTATTGAGCTTCAGCCCGATATCTTTTGCCACAATCTCAGATCGAACCTTCTGGCCGATAGCACTGATAACCGTATCAATTTCGATGCCATATTCTGACCCTTGTATAGGCACCGGCCTTCTTCTCCCGCTTTCATCAGGTTCGCCCAACTCCATTCGGATAAGCTCTAAGACCTTTACGCGTCCGGAGGCATCGCCAAGTATCCGCGAAGGGGCGGTCAGAAAGTGAAACTGAATACCCTCTTCCCGTGCTTCTTCTATCTCTTCTTTATTTGCGGGCATCTCCTCCTCGCCCCTGCGATAGATAATAAAGGCATCTTCAGCCCCCAGCCGCTTCGCGGTTCTCACTGCATCCATGGCAGCGTTGCCGCCCCCTATGACAGCCACCTTCTTTCCAACGGACACACGTTTGCCGAGGTTTACCTTCCTCAAAAAATCAACGGCCCTGTGAACGCCCTTCAGGTTTTCACCGTCTATATGAAGATCGACGCCGTCTTGGGCGCCGATGGCCATAAATACAGCATCATAGCCCTGATCATGAAGGTCGTTGAGAGTTACTTTTTCACCTATCGGGCTGTTCAGTTTCAGTTTCACGCCCATTTCCAGTATATAATCTATTTCATACGTAATAATATCCCTGGGCAGCCGGTACGAGGGTATGGCAACGGTAAGCATGCCTCCTGCAACGGGCAGTGCCTCAAAAATAATTACAGAATACCCCTCAATCGCAAGATAATACGCTGCGGAAAGCCCTGCGGGACCAGAGCCGACAATAGCTACCTTCTCTTTTCGTTTTTCCTTTATCTGGGGAAGCATTTTTTTTCCGGACCGGTATTCGTAATCCGAAGCCACCCTTTTTAGATCATTAATGGCGATGGGTTCGTCTATCTCTCCTCTCTGACAACTCGATTCGCACGGATGCGGGCAGGCCCTTCCACAGATGGCAGGCAGAGGATTATCCCTTCGAATAAGGTCCAATGCTTCCTGAAATCTGCCTTGGGATATGAGGGCGACATAGCCTTGAACACTAATATGGGCCGGGCATGCGGCCTTGCATGGCGCTATGCCCTTCTTTTCTATCGTGTAGATTGCAGGAACGGCCTGCTGAAACTCTTTGTATATCGCCTTTCTCTTGTTAAGCCCTGCATTAAACATATCATCTACCACGACAGGACAGGTTTCAGTGCAGTCACCACAGCCTACACATTTGTTTTCATCAATAAACCTGGTCTTTTTTCGGATCTTTACCTCAAAGTTACCTGCCTCCCCTTGGATTTCCTCCAGTTCTGAATAGGTAAGAAGCTCTATATTGGGATGGTTAGAACATTCGATCATCTTCGGCGATAAGATACACATAGAGCAATCATTCGTGGGGAATGTCTTGTCTAGCTGGGCCATCCTACCGCCGATAGAAGGGCTTTTTTCAAGGAGGTATACCTTAATGCCCATGCCCGCCAGATCCAGAGATGTCTGGATTCCGGCCACACCGCCTCCTATCACCACAACAGATTTGTTAGCCAATCAAGTACCTCCGCTGGTAACGTGATCCACTATCTCTCGCAATTGAAATATCTGAGACGTGTTCCAGTAACTATGCTATTATTCTGTTTTAGGATTTAATGCTCCGCAGCTTACTGTGAATTGTCATTCCGGCGAAGGCCGGAATTCAGAAGTTAAACCGGATGTATAAAAATTACGAAGCGTTACTCTATAAAAAATGGGCGGTTATCTCTTTCGCCGTATTTTTTAAGATAATAGAGTATGACGCCAAAATTTCATCCTTAAGTTGACTGCTTAAACCTACAAGCCATATTGAAACCAAAAGTCTGTGCTCACCAACTTTAAGGGGGACAGCTATCGCCCTTATGCCTTCAATATATTCTTCCCTATCAACCGCCACACCATGTTCCCGTACCTCTTGTAGTATCTTCTTAAATTTTTTTACAGTGGTGCAGGAAAACGGGGTATACTTTTTTAATGTTTCCCTGGATAAAATGCTATCAACCTCAGGGTCGGACATCTGGGATAAAAAAATCTTGCCGACAGCCCCGGCAAGCAGGGGTATGCTCAGCCCTATTTCAGAGCTTACCCGTATCCCATAGGGGGAATCAACCTTATCGACAATAACCGCCCTATTGTTGGAAAGGATACCTAAAAATGCGGTTAATTTTGTCTCTCCCGCTATTTTCTCAAGATAGGGCCGTACCGTATGGATAAGTTCAGACTCCTTGCCTGCTGCCTTTCCAAGCACATACAGTTGCCTGCCGAGCCTAAACCTATTTTCAGAGCCGTTCTCTAGTATACCCAGACCATTCAATGTGTAAATAATATGGAAAACAGTGCTTTTATGGTAATCAAGGGATCTGGATATCTCGCTTATATTCAAAGGTTTTTTTGAGCTTGCAAACAGCTCAAGGACCTTGAAGCATTTCTCAATAGCAGGCACCGGTTTATATTCTGACGGCATCGTCGGATAGAGCACTTGTTTTCTATGAAAAACTACAATTTCCTATATAAAATAACCTTCCTGAAAATGTCAACAAAAAAAATGAGTAAAAAATCAACCTTTCCCTTTTCTCCTCCTGAGTATCCTCGTATCCCCCACCCTGACCGTTACCTGAATTTTATCGAAGTATTCGATGAGTGGTATCGTGTATTTTCTCGAAACCCCGGTAAGTTCCTTTAATTCAGGGGTAGTTATCTCGCCCTTTTCCTCTAAAAATTTTACAAGCTTCTCTTCAAGTCCTGCTATTGCCGTCTGATGGAAATAAAGATCCTCTTTCACCTTTACGAGAGTGCGATCTTTGACCATAACCTCTAACAGATCCCTGCCGCCCTTTTTTATTATATCCTTATCTAAATCTTTAAAGTAAGGCGGTTCTAAGGCATCCTTTTTATAAATCTCCTCTATACGGCTAAGCACCTGTTGTTGATCCTGAAAAAGTTCAACCTTATGATTCTCCAGCCTAATGATGTCATTTTCCCGTGCAATCACGTCCTCCTTTACGAGGGCATCGAGGATCTGATTAAAAAGCCTTTCCCGTATAACAAGAGACAAGCGTGACTTTAATTCCTCCTTCATCATTCCTTGTTTTAAGGGAAAACGACGGTGGTAGTTATCAAGTGCAGCCTCAATCTTCTCTCTTGCCTTATGGTAATAGTCAATGTGTATAAATAACGCTTTTTCCGGATCGAATCTAAAAATGGCCTTATCTCGCAATAATCCTCCCATTATTCCTTCAATATCGGGTCTGCCTAAGTTTGACAGAATACAAAGTTGATTTATCGCTAGTCCCATAAACCTGGAACTTTTTATATGCTGTTCGACAATGTCCTTGTCAGTTCCCTGGCTTAAGACGGCCAGCTCTCTCAATGCTTCTTCTGAAAACTGCTTTTTCTTTGAGGGTAGTGGGTTCAGTATGGAACCGCCTCCAATGGTCCGTATAGGTGAATAACTCCTTATTACAAATCTGTCCCGTGCAACAAATACAAGAGGTTTCTGTAGGCGAAATTGGGCGAAGCACCTTTCGCCTTTGGATACGCTGTCTCTATCCAACAAAATAACCGTAGCAAGCACCTCAGATGTTCCATAGTGGAATCTCACCTTTGTCCTGCTCTGCAGCTTTTTATTTACACTATTCAAATATTCTAAGAGGGTGTCTACCATGTAGGTAGGTCTCAGAGAATCGTCCTCAGCGATTACATCTCCCCTGTTAATAATCTCTTTTTCTAAGCCCTGGAGGTTTATTGCCGTTCTTAATCCTGCTCCAGCTATTGGTACCTCTTTATTATGGACTTGTATGCCCCGAACCTTGCTCTTAATACCCTTTGGGTAGACAGTCACATCGTCTCCCAGCTTTATCTGCCCTGATATTGCCGTGCCTGTGACAACCGTACCAAAACCCTTCATCGTGAAAACCCTGTCCACAGGGAGTCTGAAGAAGATTCCGGGATCCCTCTCCGGAATGTTTTGAGTGAGCGCCTCGAGGGTTGCTACAAGTTCTTTGATTCCTTCCCCGGTCTGTGCGGATACTTCGACTCTGGGTGCGTCTTGCAAAAATGTGCCGGCGAGAAACGCGGAAACATCATCCCTCACAAGACTAAGCCAATCTTTATCGACTAGATCGATTTTTGTGATTGCAACAAGGCCATACCGTATGTTTAGCAAAGAGCAAATCTCCATATGCTCCCTTGTTTGAGGCATCACCCCCTCGTCAGCTGCAATTACAAGCATTACCAGATCTATGCCCATTGCTCCTGATACCATGTGCTTAACGAACTTTTCATGGCCGGGAACATCGACAATTCCGAGAACAATCCCGCTCGGCAGCGTCAGGTGGGCGAATCCCAGCTCAATGGTGATGCCCCTGCGCTTTTCTTCCTTGAGCCTGTCCGTGTCTATGCCCGTGAGCGCCTTCACAAGAGCAGTCTTGCCATGGTCTATATGGCCTGCTGTGCCGAGGATAACCTGTTTCATAATCCTTCCCTCATCCCGAGTATGTTCACCGCTAACCTAAAGGTAAGTCCAGCCCTTGTCAAGGACGGATTTCCGACTGGTATGTGCCCTACAATTTGATTGACATCCATAGAACTTTCTGGTTTTATTGTTTTATACATACTCCCCGGTAGCTCAGTCGGTAGAGCGGGTGGCTGTAAAAGAGTGAGCTCTATGGGTGACAAACGCACTTATAAGGACCGCAGAGAATATCTCATTCTG
>CAYPNL010000293.1:0-8516 GCA_964412045.1 uncultured Desulfobacteraceae bacterium | reverse complement strand
GGCGGCGGCGGCTTCTTGGGCCAGCCAAGCCCATCGAGGTAATCCCTTAAGAACTGCTTATCAAAACTCTTCTGAGGCCGCCCCGGTTCGTATTCATCTATGGGCCAAAATCTTGATGAATCCGGGGTTAACACCTCGTCAATGAGCATGAGGGTTTCATTTCTTGTACCGAACTCGAACTTTGTATCAGCAATAATGATTCCATGCTCAGCTGCCAGATCCCTTCCGAACTCATATATCTCTAAGCTAATCCTCTTGATCTCGCCCGCAACATCCTCTCCTAGGATCCGAGCAACCTCATCAATGGAAATATTCTCATCATGGAGCCCTCTCTCCGCCTTGGTAGACGGCGTGAAGATGGGTTCCGGCAGTTTCGAAGATTCCTTCAGCCCATCGGGGAGCGCATTACCTGAAATACTCCCCTTATCCGTATACTCGCGCCATCCCGACCCCGAGATATATCCCCTCACGATGCATTCCACGGGCAGAGGTCTGGCCTTCCTCACCAACATGCTTCGTTCCTCCAAATAGTTCCGGTACGGCTTGCACACCTCGGGATATTCACCGGGATTCGCGGTAATGACGTGATTCCCAATAATGGAGGAGGTTTTTTCAAACCAAAAGAGCGAGATCTTGTTCAGGACCTTCCCCTTATCCGGTATGGGGTCATCCATCACCACATCAAAGGCCGACATTCGGTCGGTGGTAACGATAAGCAAGGTATCCTCGAGGTCATAGATGTCTCTCACCTTTCCCCGACTGGCAAGCTTTAGTCCTGGAAAATGTGTTTCTCTGATCACCTGCATCGCCATGATCACATCCTTTCTCTTTTTATTCTTTCATCTTATGTGATTCATATATATTCATATTCCCAGCCTGCCGTCCGTCGGGCAGGTCTTCGGGTCTTTGTGCCTTGGTGGCTGAATAGGTCTGTTATTTTTACAAAAGCACTCTAGACAACACAAAGGATCTTTTGTATATAGTGCTGATGAACGTTATTTTTATTTTACCATACAGAAGAGGATAGTAAAAGAGTAGGTATGGTCAGATTGGATTTTGAAAAGGGCAACGGTCTCGTGCCCGCCATCGCTCAGGACTATAGATCCGGCAGGGTTTTAATGGTCGCCTACATGAATAACGACGCATGGGAGCGTACGCTTCAGACTGGTGAGGCACACTACTGGAGCAGGTCCAGGGGAGAGATCTGGCATAAGGGGGCAACCTCAGGCAATATCCAGATAGTAAAGGAAATCTTTGTCGACTGCGACTTTGATACAATCCTTCTTAAGGTCGAGCAGGTAGGAGGTGCCGCATGCCATCTCGGGTACGAAAGCTGCTTTCACAATAAGGTCGAAAGCAACGGAGACGTAAGAATCATTGGTGAAAGGATATTTGATCCTGCAAAGGTATATGGAAAATGAACATGCTTAAATTCGGCATACCAAAGGGAAGCCTCGAGGAATCCACCTTCAGATTGTTTGAGAAATCCGGATGGAAGATAACGGCTACTGACCGAAATTACTTCCCCGAGATAAACGACAAAGATATTGCCTGCTCAATCGTGAGGGCCCAGGAAATGCCTATCCACGTTGAGAACGGCACCATTGATGCCGGTATTACCGGAAAAGACTGGGTAGTGGAGAGTGAATCTGATGTAGTTATCGTTTCTGACTTGATGTACTCAAAGTCGACCAATAAACCCACCAGGTGGGTTTTGGCAGTAGATGACAACTCTGATATGAAGGACCTCTCCGATCTTCAGGGCAAAAAAATAGCCACTGAATTGGTGAACTTTACGAGAAAATACTTCTCCGAAAGGCACATAGACGTAAATGTGGCATTCTCGTGGGGAACAACAGAGGCCAAGATTGCAGCAGGCCTTGCTGATGCGGTGGTTGAGGTCACTGAGACCGGCAGCACCATCAAGGCCCATGGACTCAAGATCATCCACGAGCTCATGAAATCGAACACCGTGATGATCGTGAACAAGTCCTCCTGGAAGGATCCATGGAAAAAAAGCAAGATCCAGCAGATCGTCTTGCTCCTCAAGGGAGCGCTCCGTGCCGAAAGCATGGTGGGGCTCAAGATGAATGTCCCCAAGGAACGATTGGACGGAATCATAGGATTGCTCCCCAGCATTACATCGCCTACCGTGGCCCACCTGTTTCAGTCCGAGTGGGTCTCCATAGAGGCCATGGTGAATGCGGAGAAGGTGAGAGACCTTATCCCACAGCTGTTGAATGCGGGGGCAGTGGGGATCATTGAATATCCGCTCAACAAGGTGATCTGATGACCCTGAAACTACGAAAAGGCGCACTCCTTATGCTCGGTTTATCCGTGCTGGCCTTTGCCTTACTCGGATGTGCTGAGGATAGGGTCTTGAGAAAAAGGCAAGCCCAAGCCAAGCAGGATTTGGGCAGATCCCTCCTGCTGCAGGGTAACTACACGGCTGGCCTGGGAGAGCTTCTTGAGGCGGCTACCATTGATCCCGAAAACCCGGAGATACAAAACGAGCTCGCACTGGCATACAGGGAAATGGAGATGTACCCTGAGGCGATTACGCACTTCACCAAGGCCGTGGAACTAAAACCGGATTTCTCTGAGGCATATAACAACCTCGGCACCGTATACCTTATCCTTAAAAAGTGGGATCTCGCGATCTGTTGCTTCAAGAACGCCCTCAAGAACAACCTTTATGCCACCCCTCATTTTGCTTACAACAACATGGGCCTCGCCTATCATAACAAGGGCGACCCTCGCAGGGCTATCGAGTACTATCAAAAGGCCGTTCAATTGCAGCCCTCATACAGTAGGGCCTACCATAACATGGGAATTGCCTTCGAGAGCTTGGGCCAAGGGGAAAAGGCTATTGAGAGCTACAAGAAATCGATACGGTATGCACCTGATAATCCCGCTTCCTATTTTTACCTCGGCAGGCTCTACATCAAGCTCAACGAACCGACCTTCGCGGCCCAGAACCTGGAGAAAACCATACGGTTAGATAAGCAGAATATCTATGCACCCGAGGCAAGGCGCCTTTTGAAAGAGGTAGAATGATATAATGACCGTCTCAACCAGGGCAAAAGAGTTCCGCTCCTTTATCGTGATGGATGTCATGGAAAGGGCCGGCGCCCTTGAAGGCCAGGGACGTGACATCATCCACCTGGAGATAGGCGAGCCGGATTTCGATACGCCCGGATGCATCAGGGAGGCCGGCATTAGGGCCATCAGGGAGGGAAAAACTCACTACACCCACAGCCTTGGCATACTGGAGTTGAGGGAGGCCATCTGTGACTTTTACCTGGAACGGTATGGGGTTCATCTTCATCCGGATCGGGTCCTTATCACCTCCGGAACCTCTCCTGCAATGCTGTTGATCTTCTCGGCCATCCTGGAAAAGGGGGATGAGATTATCGTCTCGAATCCTTACTATCCCTGTTATCCGAACGTCATCGAATACGCGGGAGGGATGTGCTCCTTCGTGGATACACGGGAGGATGACGGCTTTCAATTTCTCCATGAGGAGGTCGCCAAGAAATTATCTCCCCGAACCAAGGCAATACTTATCAACTCCCCTTCAAATCCTTGCGGAACCCTCCTTTCCCCTGAAAGGATGGAGAAACTGATCGAACTCGGACCGTATGTAATCTCCGATGAAATATACCACGGCCTCGTGTATGAAGGCAAAGAGCACACCATACTGGAATATTCGGACAGGGCATTCGTGCTGAATGGATTCTCCAAGCTCTATGCCATGACCGGCTGGAGGCTCGGGTTCGTGATTCCCCCGGAGGAATTTCTCCGTCCCATGCAAAAGATGCAGCAAAACTTCTTTATCTCTGCGAGCAGCGTGTCGCAGTATGCGGGCCTCGCTGCCATAAGAGACGCGCAGCCCGATGTCGAACACATGAGATCGGTCTTTGATCAGAGACGGCGCTACATGCTCACAAGGCTCAGAGAACTAGGCTTTGGCATCAAGGTCGATCCAGTCGGTGCCTTTTATATACTTGCCAGGGCGGAGCACATCTCCCATGATTCCTACAACTTGGCATTCGAAATCCTTGAAAAAGCCGGGGTGGGTGTTGCCCCCGGAATCGATTTCGGTACGGGAGCAGAAGGTTACCTCAGATTCTCGTACGCGAACTCCTTGGAGAACATCACCGAGGGACTCAGAAGGATCGAGGAGTTTTTAAAAAATCGATAGATCGGCGCATAATGACCTCATGTCACGAGAAGTCTCATTTGTAACAAGCGCATTCAAGCCAGACCAGTTCCCTCCTCCGGACCGACCCGAGGTTGCCTTTGCGGGCAGATCGAACGTAGGGAAATCTTCCCTTATCAATAGGCTCATGGAACGGAAAAACCTTGCAAAGATAAGCTCTCAACCGGGAAAGACGAAATCTATCAACTTCTTCTCGGTGGAAAACTCTTTCTATCTTGCTGATCTGCCGGGCTACGGGTATGCAGCCGTCTCACGAACGATCAGGCAAGGCTGGAAGCACCTCGTTGAAGCCTATCTCACGAGACGGCCTAATCTCAAGGCTGTGGTGGTCATTATCGATATACGTCGAGGGCCTGGAGATGCTGATCGAGAACTCCTGAACTGGCTCAGGGCACATAAGATCCGAACGGTAATCGTGCTCACCAAGGCAGATAAGGTATCCGGGGGAAAGGCGCGACAACGGGGTGATCTTATATCCCAAGAACTTGCAGAGGAAGGGCTTGATCACCCCCTTCGTTTTTCCGCCAAAACAGGACAGGGAAAGGATGAACTCTGGAAAAGGATACATGAGGCAATTGGAAATTAGGTTGTTAGGCTGAAGGCTGAAGGAGTTTAGCCTAAAGACCCATGGTTATCTAGTTTGGGCGTAAACCAATCTGTTTTCCCCTAACAGTCTTCAGCCTATCTACCTACATAGCTACAGTCCGTAGTACTTGATCTTCTTATGGAGATTGCTCCTCTCCATACCGATTGCCTCGGCGGTTTTACTGATATTTCCTCCAAACTGCTCCAGCTTACAGGAAATAAACTGCCTTTCAAACACCTCCCTGCCTTCCTTGAGGGTTTCAAGGGAAAAGAGCGTTTCCTCCCCTCCAGGCTTATAGCGCGATGTATTGAAGGGAGAAGGGATATCATCGGCCCTGATTACTGCACCGGAGTGCATAATCGCGAGTCTCTCTATCAAATTCTTGAGCTCCCGCACATTTCCCGGCCAGCTATAGTTCTTTAACAATTCCAGGGCATCGGGACCGAGCGTTTTGCGCGGGCTTTTGGCATCGATTGAGAATTCATCAAGGAACTCATCCGCCAGTTCTGCGATATCATCGACTCGCTCCCTCAATGGCGGAACCCGCACGGGAATAACGTTGAGCCGGTAGTAGAGGTCTTCCCTGAAGCTCCCCTTTGTGATCTCCTCTTCCAGATTCTTGTTGGTTGCAGCGATAACTCGGACATCAACCTCTATAGTCCTATTGCCGCCTACACGTTCAAACCTCTGTTCCTGGAGGATGCGCAATACCTTTGACTGGGCATTGATGCTCATATCCCCTATCTCGTCCAGGAAAAGGATCCCCTCATGCGCCTGGTCGAACTTCCCTCTCTTCATGGTGGTGGCACCGGTAAAGGCGCCTTTGTCGTGTCCAAAGAGTTCCGATTCGATGAGATCCTCTGGAATAGCGGCACAGTTTACCTCGATAAAGGGCTTGTTTCTCCTCTTGCTTAGCCGATGGATCGTGTGGGCTACCAGCTCCTTGCCCGTTCCGTTTTCCCCTGAGATGAGAACCCACGCATTCGTAGGGGAAACGATCCGTATCTGCTCTTTCATCTCCATAATGGCCTTGCTGTGCCCGGTTATGTGGTACCGCTGCCGCTCCCTCTCCCTGAACAGATCAAGCTCCGCCTCAAGTTTATTATAATTCAACGCTTTCTGTATCGTCAGAAGCACCTTCTCCAGGGAGAGCGGCTTCTCGATGAAGTCATAGGCACCCAATTTCGTGGCCTTTACAGCCGTCTCTATTGTTCCGTGGCCCGAGATCATGATGACCTGGAGGCTGGGGTATAGCTCCTTGATACCCTTAAGTGTCTCTATGCCGTCGATATCCGGCATCCAGATGTCCAATAACACGATATCCGGTATGGTTTCCCGTATTATCTCTAGAGCGCTTCGGCCTCCGTCAACGGAGAGAACCTCAAATCCCTCATCGCTGAGGATGCCGTTGAGAGACTGCACGATACTCGGCTCGTCATCCACTATGAGTACTGTTTCAGCCATTCTATTATCCCTTCTCCGTTTTCCCCCAACGCTCTATCTCAGGCAAGGTGGGGTGGCCCTTTGCCCGTTGTTTTTGCAACCGATAACTGATATTTTTAACGTAACTTTAGGCACGTTAGATCACTTACAACTTTAGTCACTCTACACCCCTAAACCCATCATCTCCCCAGCAAGAGCGGCCACCCTCTCAGTGGCCCCGCCCTGCCCGAGTTGCTCCCTTACCAGACGCAAGTCCTCCTTCATGTCCTTCCTTCTCTTCTCATCTTGCAGCAGCCATAACCCCTCTTCCGCTATACGGGTATCCGTTGCATCCCTTTGAATCAACTCAGGAACTATTTGCCTGCCGGCAACGAGATTCACCAAACCTATGTGCGATACCTTTGCAAGGAGTTTCCCGAGCACATAGGTAAGAAATGAAACCCGGTAGAGGATCACCATGGGCGTTTCCATTATGGCCGCCTCAAGCGTAGCCGTGCCGGATGCGATAAGTGCAAGATCACAGGCTCCCAATACCTCTCTTGTATCGGCCCCACGAACAGTAATATCCACCTTCACATCCTCGAGATAGGGCTTAACTATCTGCTCATCCACGGTGGATGCCAAGGGGAGTATACAGCGCAGATCCGGATAGATGCGGGATATGATTTTAACTGCACCCAGCATGGGCGGCAGGTGCCGGACAATCTCCTCATTCCTGCTCCCGGGCAATAATCCGAATACGGGGAACCGATCACCGCTGATTCCCAGATGCTCCCTGACCTGCTCCCTGCTCCTCTCATTATTGAGATCATCGAGCAGCGGATGTCCGACGTATTCTACTTGAATGCCATATCGTAAGTAAAACTCTTTCTCAAAAGGAAAAATAACCGCCACCCTGTCCACTCGTTTGGCTATCTTTTTTACCCTCTTCTCCCTCCATGCCCATACCTGGGGAGGAATATAGTACAAGACAGGTATCCCGAGATCGTGCGCCTTTCCTGCGAGATTGAGATTAAAGCCCGGATAATCGATGAGTATCACGATATCCGGGGGACTCTCCTTCAGCTTATCTTTTAAGTCATTCAGGGCCTGACGGATGGACTGTATCTTGGGAATCACCTCTGTTATTCCCACAACAGCTAGTTTAGAAACCGGATAGAGGATCCTCACATCAGCCTCTTCCATCCTCGGACCGCCGATGCCGAAAAACCGTATTCCTGGCGCCTTTTTTTTGAGCGCTGCCACCAGGCCTGCCCCGTACATATCCCCTGAGGCCTCTCCGGCCACGATCATTACGGTCTTTGCAGCATTCACGTCAGATCAGTGCTTTTCGGGTTATCTGTTCGATGATGGAAAGCGACACGGCCAGGGCCTTCATCCCTTCTGACCCAGAGACCTTGGGCTCAGTCCCGTTTTGTATTGCCTCCACAAAGGAGTTCAGTTGGTTTGCTAAGGGGTCGCTATCGGGAAATTCTTCCTCCCGGTGGATTATGGGCGAGTTATCTGCAAGGTTCTTATCCCCGTTCAATAGAGTCACCGTAATCTTTCTCTTGCCGTAATCCAACGCGATGTTGGAATCCTGCTGGAATATCCGGAGCATCCTGAGCGATTCACTTGAAACCCGGCTCGCAGTTACGTTTGCTACCGTACCATTCGAAAAGATGATCCTCACATTGGCAATGTCGATCTTGTCACTGACCACAGGCATCCCGATGGCATCGATATCCTTGATGTCGGAATCGACGATATGTAAAATAATATCCAGATCATGGATCATGAGGTCCAACACCACGTCTACATCAGTGCTCCTGTTGGTATAAAAGTTCAGCCTGTGGGATTCAAGAAAGATAGGCTTTGAGATGAGCGTCTCCATCTTCATGACTGCCGGATTGAAACGCTCGATATGTCCGATCTGCAGGACCGCGCCGTGCTCCTTTGCCTTTTCTATCAGCTTCTTAGCTTCTTCCAGGTTGAGGGTTATCGGCTTCTCGATCAGCAGATTCACACCGTGGGCCAACATATCATAGCCGACCTGGAAGTGAGACACGGTAGGAACCGCCAAACTGGCGCCATCCAGAAAGGGCAGAAATTCGGTATGGCTTGAATAGGCCGTGGTGTTATACCGGCGTGCCACCTCCTGCGCCCGTACGAAATCCACATCGGCGACTCCTACGAGCTCAACTGCTTCCATTGCTGCGTACTTCCGAGCATGCAGCTCGCCCACATATCCCACGCCTATAACGCCTATCCGAACCTTTTTCATGG
>CAYPNL010000292.1:0-10232 GCA_964412045.1 uncultured Desulfobacteraceae bacterium | reverse complement strand
ATTTTAATGTGAGCGTCGCCGGGTTCTTATAATATACTACATAACTGTTCCTTTTCTCTCTCTTGCGCTTTTGGATAAAAACTGTTGCCATGATTTAATACTCCTTTCCAGCAACACAATTTCTATCCGCCCGATTTTCAAAGAACGTCCAAACATCAGATTCCTTGAATAGTCATAATACCTTTTAAATCACTTATTCCGATGTCTACCTCGCTAATATCAATCATCCCTTAGTTTCTTTCGCCATTTGGGAGATTGCCCTATTTGGATAAGTTTATTAGGAGGAAGTTCAGTGAAATCTACCTGTTGAGGGATATACTTAGGTATATTTTGTTCAAACCAGTTCTCAGATTGTTTTGCTATTTGTTTAAGAAGCTTTGAAATTGTGTTTGATTGCTCAGTCATTGACTATCTTGATCAAGAAGAAATATTCTCAATGAAATTTATGACTTAAAAACTGCTACTTACTAAATCAATAAATTCATAAGCCATTTTTATCATAGTAAAATATACAAATTTTTCAACTGCTTTCACCTCACAAACTCAACTCCCTTCATGTTTTTGAATTCCTTATCTCCTGTCAGAAATGTCAGCCCGTGCTTTTTTGCAGTTATGTATCCTATGCAGTCAGCATAGGATAATCTGGCATTTTTATTTTTGAACCTGAATTTTGAAGCTTCAAGAGCAACCTGAGACGTGATCTCAATAAACGATAGATTCAATTTTGAGATCCAATAATCTGCTGTTTTTTCATTGTACTCAGTAAGGAGATGGTAGTAGACTTCTGCCAGGTGCAGTAAATTCGTAATAATGACGCTGGGGTTATATTTCACATACGAGGGATTCTGGCGTATGATCTCGATAATGGCATATGAGTCGAAGAAGTATTGCATTTTATTCTGGCCATAGCTGCCTGTCTATCTCCCTCAGTAATCGCAGTAGACCGAATCACCCCTTCTCTCAATATACTCAGCAGTAATAACGATATGGTCTGTGAGGTTTCTCCAATCTTCATCCGTCATGCAGTTTTTGCATTTAAGGCTTCCTTTCTGCTCAAAGATGCCGGCGACATGGCGCCGGTCAAGGCAACCAGGAAAGAGAAGGAAAAGATTACCCAAAGGCTGGAAACCCCGTTTATAAGATCATGATCCATAAAGAAGCCATTCGTTGTTGCAATTGGTATCTCTAAGTAATCCTCACTACTTTTACCGTATGCCCAATCCAATCTGAAGGCAGGTAGATCCTGCCGCTCGTTCCGCTCAATCTGACCGTTTTTTCCAGCATGTGAGTGCCGTAGACCTCAAAAGCTACCCTTGTATAGGATCTCTTTTGATCAGTGGATTTTCTTCCCGCGTGATAGTTTTTCTTTGCCATAGAGGCTATCCCCTTATGCTTCCTATCGCTAATAAGCGATTTTTAAAAAACAGTGGATTGATAGAATAACTTCTCTGAGATCAAGAAAAACCGTGAGCCTTTGAGAGGAAAGCCCACGGATTTTCTTATCCTATGTGCTGATCACTGCGGACTTCCCTCCTAGGGAGGTCTAAGCCACTGCCAATCCCTGAATGATCTTGACAAATAATGCTCATTAATCGATCCATTTTCACCTATAGATATGAATAAAGTATCTGTCAAGCTGAAATAGGTAACCTGAAATAGGTAACCATATCATTACGCATCCGCTTTTTTGCTCAAATAATTTTCCTATTCATGATATCCCCGATCGGTACTCTTACGGCCCCGATAGGTTAGAGACCGATAAAAAGACATTAACCTACGGGTAGCTCTTAAAGAGCTCCCTTGATACGATCATCTTCTGAATACTCGAGGTACCCTCCAGGTACTCCATGCCCCTGGCATCTGCGCTGAATGCACCGATGATATTGTCCTTAAAGTAGCTCCTGCCTCCCATGATCATGAGCCCCAATTGGGCAACCCCGGTCACCATCTGAGTCGCAAAAAGCTTGGTCTGAGATGATGCATTCCTGTAATACGGCGTGTGTATCTGTTTCAGCGCATGGAAGCACAAACCGCGTGCTGCGTTCATCTGGGTATACATATCGGCCATCTTAAAGGCAATATCCTGGCTGCTGGTAAGCGGCCTATCGAATTGAACCCTCTTTCGGGAGTAAGCGAAGAGCTCATCCAAGATCCGGCAGGCAAGGCCGCAGGCGATACCGGCAAGCAAGATTCTGCCCTTGTCTATAACATCAAGGGCCAGAAGCAAGCCCTTGCCCTCTTCGCCCACCAGATTCTCCTTCGGAATCATGCAATCCTTATATATGAGTCTTCCTGTTGGGAGGAGCTTCAATCCATCCTTTTCTGGCAGCATTTCCACTGTGAACCCATCCAAATCACTGTCCACAACAAAGGCACTCAAAGACCGAGCCGATCTCGTCCCCTTGGTATTCACCAGTATGGTGTAAATATCAGCGAGGCCTGCATTGGAGATGAAGATCTTCTCGCCGTTAAATACATAGTGATCCCCCTGGGGTCTGGCGGTGAACTCAATTGCGCTGGCATCAGTACCCGCCTTTTCCTCGGTCATGGCAATAGCGCCGAACTCCCCTTCCTGTAATCTGGGGAGAAATCGTTTCCCCAGAGACTCGTCCTTTCCTGCCAGGATAAGGTCTACCGCTCGACTATGAGCCACAAAGATAATTCCTATACTTGGGCACGTGTAACCCAACAGTTCCATGGTAAAATAGATGCTTTCTTCGTTCGTCTTGGTTCCCCCGTACTCGACAGGAATAAACCGTTCAAAGAACCCGATTTCCCGCAGACCGGAATAAATAGGACCCCAAGAAGGAGGAAGGACCACCCTGTTTTCTTTTAATGTGAGCCCGTGTTCGTACATACCGGGCACATTGCCCATCACCTTGTCCCTGAGAAGCTCGACGAAGCTCTCGGTGAAGGTGGAATCCTCCTCTCCCTCGCTGAATGACCGAAGTATCCTGATGAGGTTATTCAATAGTGCCTCCCTTTTCTGCTAGTTTTTTATTGGAGATAACTAATTATCCTGAATCAGAAGTAAATTCTACCACGAGGATGTGCTGTCATATTGCAAGCCATAACAGTTGATGCCAGTGAACTGTCTTCGGTATAATTCCAAGAGATGCGTGAGTTTTCTCTCTGGCGCCTTCATCCTCTTCAGCCTCTCTTTGATCTCTCCGTCAGAGAGCCTCACATTGAGGCTTCTGCTAGGGATATCGATATCTATCACATCCCCGTTTCTGAGCACTCCTATTGCCCCACCATTATAGGCCTCCATCTCAATATGCCCGATGCATGGGCCTGTGGTTGCGCCGGAGAACCTCCCATCGGTGAGTAATGCCACTTTTTTATATCCGGCCCCTTTGATTGCATCAGTCGGGGTCAACATCTCGGGCATGCCCGGTGCTCCTGCCGGCCCTTGGAAGGGCAACACAATAACATCCCCCTCAGCAATCTTCTTCGCTTCAATGGCATCGAGCAGGTCTTTTTCTGTATAGAAAACCTTGGCAGGCCCTGCATGCACCATCATTTCTTCCTGAACAGCAGTCTGTTTTATGACCGCGCTCCGGGCGATATTGCCCTTGAGGATTGCGATGCCTCCCTGAGAATGGTAGGGATTATCGAGGCCTCTGATCACCTCATGATCCGTCGCCTGTCCTTCTTCTGCTATCTGCCGTATTGATCGTCCGTTTACCGTTGGGCCTTCATGGATCATATCCTTCAAGCGGTTGAGCACGGCAGGGATTCCGCCTGCCCTGTCCACATCCGCCATCTCGTAACCTCCGGCAGGAATTATAGAGCAGAGATTCGGCGTTTTCCGGGAGATTGCGTCAAAGAGATCGACATCGATACCGAGGCCCGCCTCTTTGGCTATTGCAGGGATATGGAGCACCATGTTGGTTGAGCCTCCCATTGCCATATCCACTCTGATAGAGTTTTCAAAGGCTCCTCGTGTCATGATGTCCCGCGGCTTGAGGTCTTCTTTCACCAATTCCACAATCCTTCTTCCCGATTCATACGCCTGATTTCTCTTAACCGGATCGATTGCCAGGGTGGTTGCACATTGAGTCACCGACATGCCAAGCACCTCCGTAACAACCGCCATGGTATTTGCCGTATAGAGACCGACGCAGGACCCAGCCCCGCAGGTCATGAGAGGCAACAAAGCCTCGGCCTCTTCAATGGACATTTTTCCAGCCTTTACCTGCCCTACAATGCCGAATCCCTCTATGGGATGGTGCTTTATTCCATCTATGACATTCGCCTTCATAGGCCCTCCGGTGAGGATCACTGCGGGAATATTAAGCCTCCCAGCCGCCATCAACATCCCGGGCGTGATTTTATCGCAGTCAGTCACACCGACCCACCCATCTAGTGAATGGGAGAGGACCATGATCTCGATATTATCAGCAATGTGTTCCCTGCTCGGGAGGCTCAGCCTCATCTCCACAAACATGGCAACGCCGTCGCACACACCGGGAACGCCCCACTCCAGGGGAACTCCTCCCCCATCCCTGATCCCTCTCTTTACCTCCTGGGTAAGCTCATTGAGGTGGATATGGCCGGGAATGATGGTGTTATAGCTATTGGCAACCCCGATAAAGGGTTTCTCCAGATCGAAGTCCTCCGCTCTGAGGCCTGAGGACATCAATAATGCCCGGTGTGGTAAGGCTTCAATATTCTTCTTCAAGATATCCGATCGCATGGCAATCCTTTCATAATTTTATCACTTGATTCGATGTCATAATCCTCACAAATAGCCGGCTACCAGATCCCCAACCTCTTTAGTGTTATAGCCCATCTTACCCGCTTCCAGGCTCTTGAGATCATCTCTCACCACTGTTTTGATGGCCATTTGGAGGGCCGCTGCTGCCTCATGCTCTCCGAGGTATTCCAGCATCATCTGGGCTGCCGATATCGCAGCAAGGGGATTTATCGTATGTGACCCAGCATACTTAGGGGCAGATCCGCCAATAGGCTCAAACATGGAAATTCCCTCGGGATTGATGTTTGCTCCTGCTGCAATACCGAGGCCGCCCTGGATAACAGCGCCGAGGTCAGTAATAATGTCGCCGAAGATGTTGTTGGTAACGATCACATCGAACTGCTCGGGATTTTTGACCATCCACATACAGATGGCATCGACATGGTGATAGTCGGTGGTGATATCAGTATATTCCCTGTGTACTTCCTGAAAAACCCTCTCCCAGAGATCGAATTCATAGGTCAGGACATTGGACTTCCCGCACAACGTCAGGTGTTTGCCCTGATCACGCTTCCGGCAGTACTCAAAGCTGTACCGAATGCAGCGCTCTACACCTTTCCTGGTGCTGATAGATTCCTGGATGGCTACCTCATCAGGAGTGTCCTTCTTAAAGACGCCTCCTATGCCGGTGTAGAGCCCTTCTGTATTTTCTCGTATGACGACGAAATCGATATCCTGGGGGTCTTTGCCCTTGAGTGGGGTAAAAACGCCGGGAAGCAGGGTTACAGGTCGGAGGTTGATGTACAGGTCCAGTTCGAAGCGGAGCCTCAAGAGGATTTCCCGTTCCAAGATGCCGGGTTTTACATCCGGATGACCAATAGCGCCAAGGTAGATGGCATCCATCTCCTTCAGTTCAGTGATGACGCTCTCCGGGAGAAGCTCACCTATTTTTAGGTAATGCTCGCCACTTAGCGGATAGAGAAGAAATTTGAGGCCTATCCCGTACCTATGAGAAAGGACCTCCAATGCTTTTCTGCCCTCAGCCACTACCTCCGGGCCTGTCCCGTCTCCAGGGATAAGTGCGATGTTGTGTTCGTGTGACAAGGGATTTCCTTTCTAAGGATCATTATGCCTTTCTTCTTTTCTCAGGTCTCAAAGATCGAACCGCTGCACCTGCCATCCACATCTCCGAGTCTTTCATCTCACCTAACTCCTTTTTGAGCTTTTCCTTATAGTCAGGGGCGCTATTGGCCTCGAGCACTATCTTCGTCTCCTCGCCTGTTACGACGCTCTTGTGGAGCTCTTCAAATACCGGTGCCACCGCGTCTCTGAACCTGGGCTTCCAGCCAAGGGCACCCCTCTGGGCTGTGGTGCTGCAATTGGCATACATCCAATCCATACCGTTTTCAGCAACCAGCCGAATGAGGCTCTGGGTCAACTCTTCTACTGTTTCATTGAAGGCCTCGCTCGGTGTATGGCCATATTTGCGAAGTATATCATACTGGGCCTCCATGACTCCGGCCAGGCACCCCATAAGAACCCCTCTCTCTCCAAGCAGATCGCTGTAAACCTCTTTTTCAAAGGTAGTGGGAAAGAGGTAGCCGGACCCGATGGCGATCCCGACTGCGAGAGCCCTTTCCCGTGCCCTACCGGTATAGTCCTGGTAAACGGCGTAACTTGCATTAATCCCACTTCCATTGAGAAAGTTGGAGCGAACAGTTCGTCCCGAGCCCTTTGGTGCCACCATAATGACATCCACCTGTTCCGGAGGATGAACCCCTGTCTGCTCCCTGTAGGTAATGGAAAAACCATGGGAAAAATAAAGGGCATCGCCCTCTTTCAGGAAGGGTTGAATACTGGGCCATGTCGCCATCTGGCCGGCATCGGAGACGAGAAACTGGATGATCGTTCCCCTCTCAGCTGCCTCTTCGAGGTGAAACAGGGTTTCACCGGGCACAAATCCATCATTTATGGCTCGTTGCCATGACTGGCTTCCCTCACGCTGACCCACAATGACCTTTATGCCGTTATCGAGCATATTCAAGGCCTGGCCTGGCCCTTGAACTCCATAGCCGAGCACGGCTACCGTCTCGTTTTCCAGTACCTTCTGGGCCATTCCTAAGGAGAACTCATCTGAAGTGACCACATCCTCTATAATACCGCCGAAATCAATCTTTGCCATAACCACACCTCCTCTTCTGTTTTTTCAAGCTTTTATTTTTTCTCCCGAGACAGGGCAATAGAACCGGTCCGTGCGATCTCTTTTATTCCCATGGGTTGTAAGAGTTCCAAGAGCGCTCTGAGTTTCTCCCGGGTACCAGTTGCCTCTATGGTATAGTGAGTTGCGCTCACATCAACGACCTTGCACCTGAAGATATCTACCAGCCTCAGGATTTCGGCCCTGTGCTCAGGGTGTGCCTTTACCTTCACGAGCGCCATCTCTTGCTCCACGAAATTGCTGCCCGTGAGATCATAGACCTTGATTACATTGACCAATTTATTAAGCTGTTTTATGACCTGTTCGGTAATCATGTTATTTCCCGAGGTGGTCAAGGTGATCCTGGAGATAAGGGGATCCATGGTCTGCGCAACGCACAGGGTCTCTATATTGAAGCCGCGGCCGCTGAACATTCCTGCAATGCGAGAAAGCACACCCGGCTGATTGTCAACCAGGAGCGAAATAGTGTGTCTTTGATCTGTCGTCATCTTTACCATCCTCATTCAAACGAGAAGCATTTCCGTGATTGCTGCACCGGCAGGGACCATAGGATAGACGCACTCCTCCCTGTCTACCAAAAACTCCATGATAGCGAGTTTTGGTGTGCTCAGCCCCTCCTTGAGCAGAGGCACTACCTCTTCCGGCCTTGTCGCCCTCAGCCCCACGCCGCCATATGCTTCTGCCAGTTTTACAAAATCAGGACCATCGTGAATATCCGTAGCGGCATACCGTTTTTCGTAGAATAATTCCTGCCACTGTCGAACCATGCCGAGGTATTGGTTGTTAAGGATAATGATCTTTACCTGCAGATCATACTTGATGGCGGTTGCCAGCTCCTGGATGTTCATCTGTATGCTGCCGTCGCCGGCAATATCAATGACGAGTTCTTGAGGGCAGGCTACCTGTGCGCCGATGGCAGCGGGGAACCCGAACCCCATGCAGCCGAGCCCGCCCGAGGTAAGAAAGTCGTTTGGACGGCAAAGATGGTAGTACTGCGCGGCCCACATCTGATTCTGTCCGACCTCGGTAGAGATGATAGCCTTTCCCTCAGTCAACTCGTAGAGCTTTTCAATCACATACTGGGGTTTGATGGTATCCCTTTGCTCGTAGGACAGAGGAACAGCATTTTTCCACTCTTCTATCTGAGAAAGCCAGCGCTTGTTGCTTTCCGGATCGAGCGTGATCCCCTCTTCATCAATGAGCCTGTTGAGCTCTGCGAGGGCTGCTTTGCAGTCTGCTACGATGGGCATTGTTACCATAATGTTTTTCCGTATGGAGGTAGGATCAATATCAATGTGAATAATCTTGGCATGCGGTGCAAAGGTATTTACTTTACCTGTTACCCTGTCATCAAAACGAACGCCGACACCGATGAGCAGATCACAGGCCCCGATAGACATATTGGCGCAATAGGTGCCGTGCATACCGAGCATACCCATCCAGAGCTTGTCCGTCCCCGGAAAGGCACCCAATCCCATGAGGGAGGCGGTAACCGGGACGTTGAGCCTCGTGGCAAGCTTGGTGAGTTCGGCAGATGCCTCTGAGAGGATAACGCCGCCTCCGGCAAAGATGACCGGTTTTTTGGCCTCTTTAATGAGCACGAGGGCCTTAGAGAGCTGCTTTTTATTGGGCCGGTAAGTCGGTTTGTAGGACTTCAGGTTGGGACACGGCAGAGGTTGATAGCTTGCCCTGGCCTGGATGACATCCTTGGGGAGGTCAACCAGTACTGGACCGGGACGTCCTGAACGCGCAATGTAAAATGCCTCCTTAACAACCCTTGCGAGATCCTCTATATTTTTTATGAGATAGTTATGCTTGGTGCATGGTCGGGTAATGCCCACAATGTCCACCTCCTGAAAGGCGTCGTTTCCTATGAGCCCTGTCGGGACCTGGCCTGTAAGAATAACCAGCGGTATGGAATCCATATAGGCGGAGGCAATGCCGGTTACGGTATTGGTAGCACCCGGACCGGAGGTTACCAGGCATACGCCCACCGTTTTCTTTGCCCGAGCATAGCCGTCGGCTGCATGGACTGCTGCCTGTTCATGCTTGACGTTGATATGCTTGATATCGGTTTTGGCCAGCTCATCAAAGATATCGATGACAGCCCCGCCTATGATGCCGAATACGGCATCAACCTTTTCTTCTTTTAAAACCTCCATTAAGATCTGAGCGCCGGTTCGTTCCAAAATTGCTTCCTCCTTTCTTACCTTTCTACCGTTTGCCCATGGCGGAGAATATGGTTCTCTCGGCCGGATGATGTTTTCTTAATGTAGTTCACCAGACCCCCTGCCTCAACGATCTGCCGCATAAAATCAGGCAGGGGCTTTGCGAGATGTTGCTTGCCGTTACTTATGTCTTCTATCTCTCCCGTTGAAAGATCAACGGATACCACGTGCCCTTCTTCAACCTCCCAGGCTGCTTCCCCCGATTCAACAATAGGGAGCCCGATGTTAAAGGCATTTCTGTAAAATATTCGGGCAAAGCTTTCCGCTATAATGGCGCTGATGCCCGCTCCCTTGATAGCAAGCGGCGCATGCTCCCTTGAAGACCCGGCGCCGAAGTTCTTTCCTGCCACCATGATATCGCCGGGCGCGATCATGTCCACAAAACCCGGCCGTATGTCGGCAAAACAATGTTTGGCCAGGGTTTCAACATCCGACACATTCAGAAATCGCGCCGGGATGATGAGGTCTGTATTTATATTGTCTCCGAATTTCCACACCCTTCCCTGGAATCTCATCTAAAGCTCCTCCGGTCCGCCGATCGATCCCAAGACAGCAGAGGCAGCAGCGATAACCGGGCTTGCAAGATATACCTCGCTTTTGGGATGTCCCATCCGGCCTATGAAGTTTCTGTTTGTCGTGGAAATGGCGCGTTCTCCCTCTGCCAGGATGCCCAAGTGCCCGCCCAGGCACGGCCCGCACGAGGGAGGGCCGATCACAGCACCGGCCTCAAGCAATATCTGGATAAGCCCCTCTGTGATCGCCTCCCGAAAGATCCGCTGGGAACCGGGTAGGACAATAAGCCTGACCCCCTTGGCAACGGTTTTTCCCTTGAGCACCGCAGCTGCGTCACGCAGATCTTCCAGCCGGCCATTGGTGCATGAGCCAATGAATACCTGGTCGAGTCGTATTTCTCCGACTTGAGAAAGGGGCCGGACATTGGCTGGTGAATGGGGGAACGCGATCTGCGGTTCAAGCTCATCCACCTCGATCTTGATTACCTTTTCGTAGTCTGCACCAGGATCACTGGTGCAGACTGAAGGACTTCTGTGGGATCTCTGAGCCACAAACGCCAAGGTAATCTCATCCG
>CAYPNL010000291.1:0-17004 GCA_964412045.1 uncultured Desulfobacteraceae bacterium | reverse complement strand
AAAGGCCCTAGAAGACAATGACCAGGTGCTTGTGCGCATGGTTTGAAGCGGCACGCTGATGCCCCCTGTTCAAGGGTATGATGGGAAAAAAGACACCTCCATTCCCATAGGTCTCACCACGGCTAACGTATGTGGCTTTACGCAATGGGCGGTCGTCGTTTTCAAAAAGCTGAATTGTTACCAAGATACTATCTTACCAGAGGCCGTCGTGAGATACGACGGCCTCTGAATAGCGCAGAGCCAAAAGCATATGCCAACGCTCCTGAAGACAGCTGCTGTGCCCATTGTCCTATTATTGCACCTGCTTGTTTCTCAAGGGACAGTAAAGGCCATTCATCCCCTTTTATTAATCATTGAAAACGGCAATGGCAGGAGCCTGATCTCCATACCAATAGAACCTGGAGAATATTTTACCATACGCTATATCCACTCTGTTGATATCTCTCCCGTATATGAAGTTTTTTATGCGGACGAGAAAAAAGGCATTATGATCAAAGAGACCTATTTCAAGATGTTCGGGGCAGGAATGGGCCACTGGCCTGGGCGGGGCACCATAGCAGAAGAGAATGGATGGATCTTTATCAAGGATATGGATATCGCGATCGGGGAATTTTATCTCAGAATAGGAGCACCAGCGGTTGATCATACCCTTCTCGTTAAGGGCCAAGAGATACGGTTAAGCAGGATGATCCCTGAATCAAGGGTCCGTATCTATATCAAACAGTTAGGGAAATAGAGCATGCAGGATCAAGAGAAAAAATCAAAAACGCCCATTCAATCGGCTAAGACCAGGAACCTGGTTGGCTTTTTTGCCTTTGCATTTACGACGGTGGCCGTTATCCTTTCTCTTTTTCAGCTTTATTCGGCCGGAATCCAACCCCTTTCAGCCATATACCAGAGGTGTATCCATATATCCCTTATCTTGACCCTTGCCTTTCTTTTGTTCCCTGCAACAAAAAGGGCATCAAGGAAAAAACAGGATATCTATTTTTACATTGACTTGCTCCTGGTTGGTTTGGTCTTCCTTGTCGCCGGCTATATCCTGTTTAACTACGGCCAGATTATTGAACGGCAGGGTGACTGGACAAAACCGGATGTTATCTTCGGATTGGCGGCCACCTTCCTGGTAATAGAGGCCTGTCGCCGAACAATCGGTTTGGTCATGGTTATTATCTGCTTAACCTTTATCGTCTATGCCTTTTTCGGCCCGTACATGCCTGAGTTTTTTGCCCATAAAGGCTACAGCATTGAGCGCATTTCCACCCTTCTCTACCTGACCACTGAAGGCATTTATGGGCTCCCCCTGGGCGTTGCTGCAACCTTTGTCTTTATCTTTGTGCTCTTCGGTTCCTTTTTGCAGAAAACGGGTGGAGGCGATTTCTTCATAAATCTGTCCTATGCCCTGACAGGGCGCATGACGGGCGGCCCAGCCAAAACAGCGGTATTAGCCAGTGGATTTCTGGGGTCTGTTTCCGGCAGCGCCATCGGAAACGTGGTTACTACCGGCTCTTTTACGATCCCCATGATGAAGAAGCTGGGATACAAACCCCATATCGCAGGTGCGGTTGAGGCAGCAGCATCCACAGGCGGCCAGCTCATGCCCCCCATTATGGGGGCTGGGGCATTCCTCATGGCAGAATTCACCAATACATCCTACCTGTACATCATTAAGGTGGCCCTTATCCCGGCGATTATGTATTACGTGACCGTGCTGTTTTTTGTCCATTTTGAGGCAAAGAAGATGGGTTTCCTCGGACTACCGAGCGATCAACTCCCCCGTATCGGTGAAACGCTCAAAAACGGGCTTCATTTTCTTATCCCTCTGGGAATATTGATCTATGTCCTCATTAAAAATTTTAGCCCCATGATGGCAGGCTTTATCGCGGTCGTCGCCACCTTTTTAACCGCTATGCTGAGAAAGCGTTCAAGATTGAGTCTTCGAGATATCATAGATGCCCTGGCCTTGGGAGGAAAAAACGCTATCACCGTGTCTGTGGCCTGTGCTGCTGCCGGCATCATAGTCGGTATGGTCAGCCTTACCGGTTTGGGCCTCATGTTTTCGAGCATGGTGGTCTCAATCTCCGGGGGCGTCCCTCTTGTTGCCATCGTGCTTATCGGCCTTGCCTCTCTTGTCTTGGGCATGGGATTACCGGTCACTGCATCCTATATTGTGCTGGTCATCCTAGCCGGCCCGGCCTTGGTCGAGATGGGAGTAGCCCTGATAACGGCCCACATGATAGTCTTCTGGTATAGCCAAGATGCTAATGTCACACCACCGGTGGCCCTGGCATCCTTTGCAGGTGCAGGTATTGCCGGGGCAAATCCCATGAGATGTGCGTTTTCATCCTGGAAGATTGCAAAGGGACTTTATATTATTCCTATTATCATGGCCTACCAGCCGCTCCTTCTGGACGGCCCTTTTTGGGAGGTTGTCAGGACTATCGTTTTTTCCTCTCTTGGGCTTATCGCCTTTACCTCATTCTTGGAGCTTTATCTCTTTCACCGTACGAATCTCATTGAGTGGATTTTGATGGGTGTAGCCACCTTTTTGCTCCTCCTTCCTTCTATCCATTCTGACCTTATTGGTGTCGTTATTTTCTTGAGTGTAGTTTTTACCCAAAAACTACTATGGAAAGATGAATGGAAGGGGTTGCTAGGGTTAGAATTGTCATGGAAAGGCTTGATCGATACATTTCAAGGAAGATAAATCTTTTCCTACTCTTTTTTCTCCAACACATCTCCATACGTTGCTCGTATTGCCTTTTTGTCAAATTTGCCGACACTCGTACGGGGGATTTCATCAACAAAGATAAACCGTTCCGGTATCCACCACTTTAATATCTTGCCCTCTTCCACATACTGTGCCATATGCTCCTTCAATTCGGCCTCGGAGACCTTTCCTTTATAGTCATCTTTTGGAACTAGTAAAACTAACGGGCGTTCGCCCCACTTCTCAGATTTGGCTGCAAAAACGACAACTTCCTGGACCTTGGGATGCATGTTGATTAAATTTTCCAGTGTGAGGGTCGAAATCCATTCCCCACCGCTTTTAACCACATCCTTAGAGCGGTCAATAATTAATACACTCTCTTCCCTGTCTATGGTTGCCATATCCCCGCTATGCATCCATCCATCCCGCCACAGGTCGTTCGATTTTTCCGAATCCTTGTAGTAGCCCATGGTGAGCCATGGCGCTCTGAGCACAACCTCGCCGACTGCCTTTCCATCTCTCGCAACATCGTTGCCCTGTTCATCGACAACCCTCTGCTCCACAAAGGGGGGAGCCATGCCCGTACCGCTCAAAAACTCTATCTTCTTATCCTCCGGCCATTGAAACATGTGAGGTTTTAGATACTGGAGGCCGACCTTTGGATATGCCTCGGTCATTCCCCACCCGGAGCAGATATCCATACCAAGTTCTTTTGCTTTTCTGGCAAGGATGGTGTTCAGTCGCATCCCTCCGCCTTCATAAATAAGCCCGGCAAAATAGTCTTTATATTCCTCAACCTCCGGATGAGAAAGAATCATGTTCAGCATGGTGGCAACACAGCACATATACCCGCTCTGCCCCGGCTCATGTTCCCGTTTCAAGAGCTCCAAAAAGGCCTTGGGTTCGAATCTGCCGGGATAGACCTGTTTACATCCCAGGTAGGTGGCCATATAGGGAACACCCCAGCCATGGGCGTGGAACATGGGGACCAGTTGTATGGTCATGCCCCTTCTGGGGTCAAGCCCGCGCTCCCCGGAAAAACCGAGGAGCATCGTTGTCCAGATGAGGGTGTGCATGATGTGCTGACGATGGGTGAAGAAACAGATCTTAGGGTCCCCTGTGGTTCCCGTGGTACCGCTCAACGATGCAACGGTATCTTCATCCAGTTCAGGGTAGGAGTATGATGGCGATGAAGATTGGAGCAGGTGCTCATATTCCGAGATGGGCTCAAGCGTCGTCTCTGGAACCTCCCCGTCATCTGCGAGCACGATGTAGTGCTTGACCGTTTTCAATCTATCTCGTACGGACTCGATGAGGGAGATGAAATCCTTGTTAACGATCAGCACATCATCCTCGACGCGGTTTACGAGGTAGACGATCTGTTCAGGGGCTAACAGAGGATTTCCCATGTGCATCAGAGCACCCATACACGGCACGGCAAAATAGAGCTCGAGGAACCGGTGCGTATTCCACTCAAAACAGATGACCTTCGAGCCCTGCTTTACGCCAAGATCCTTAAGGGCGTTTGAAAGCCGCTGGCAGCGTTCATAGAGCTGTGCATAGGTCTCCCGAGCGATATCCCCATACACGATCTCCCCCTCGGGGTGCATCCGTGCGGTGTGCTCGAGTACCTGTTTTAAGATGAGCTGGTGGCGATGGCCGACCTCCGGGAATTCCTGCTCGTGAGCCATAGTCCGCCTCCGTTATCGTTTTCTAGCTTGTCATGGAAACCAAAACATGTATTGAGGCCTAACAAAATATGCCTTCTTTGTCAACGTCGCTACCAATAAACCCCTAACCTCTTACCATGGCCACCGGCACCGGCACAGCTTCAAGGCTCATCTTGGAATCCTGTCTGACGATGAGAATATTCTTCAACCAGTTTTCATCATCTTGATCGGGATAGTCGCTGCGGTAGTGTGCTCCCCTGCTCTCTGTCCTGAAGAGCGCCGAGCGGCAGACCATCTCACTGAGGAGCACCATATGTTCGAGCTCGAGATATCGCATCAACTCCCTATGATCCCGTATACGAAGTTCCTTCAGGGACGCGGCGAGCCTCTCAATCTCCGTCAAGGCGCCTTCCAGGCTATCCTTATCCCGGATGATGCCCACCTTCTGCCACATGAGGTCTTTAAGCTCGTGGCGAAGCTCTCCAAGATTCTTTCCTCGTTCTGAGAAAAACGATTCGAGTCTTTCTTTCTCCGCGGATAGTTCCTTCTTGGGCAGATCAGGTTGGTCCGTTTCCCGCGCGCTCTGTGCTGCATATTCCCCGGCCACACCCCCCATGGCAAAGGCCTCTGCAAGGGCATTTCCGCCCAACCGGTTGGCTCCATGAACCCCGGCGCATACCTCGCCTGCAGCAAAGAGTCCGGACATGATCGTTTCTGTATGGTCATCTATGCTGATGCCGCCCATACAGAAATGGGCTGTGGGGGACACGATCAGCCCTTTCTCCTTGGGGTTGTCTCCTCCGGGAAGCAGATGAACAAGAGCCGCGAGCTCCTCCTGAGGGACAATGCTCAGATCCACAATCAGGCCTCCCCTTATACCTCGGCCCTCTAGGATCTCTTGCATGACAGCCCTGGTGAGCCGGTCCCTGGTTATGGCCATGGGATCATTCAGGCCGTATTTGGCGATGATATCATCGCCGAGGGCATTCATGAGGACTGCTCCGGCCTGAAAAATAAAGGCCTCATAGAGGAACAACCTGCTGCCCAGATCACCCAGGGCTGTTGGATAAAATTGAACGAATTCCATGTCCTTGAGCGGAACACCGAGCTCAAAGGCCAATGCTTGACCGTCTCCCGTCATCCCTGCAGCGTTGTTGTTATGCAGATAGGCCTGCGCAAAACCACCGGTTGCAAGCACGATGCTCTTAGCGGCAATGGCAACAAAGGTGCCATCCTGAGCAATCCCTGCAGCTCCCGCTATTCTCCCTCCGGAGCTGATGAGCCTGGTGATGAATACCCGCTCCATAAACCGAATGCCGATTCTCTCAGCGTATGACCGCAAGGGGAGCGTGAGATCCTTTCCAGAACGATCGCGGGTGCGGACATGGCGGGGATAGCTGTGCCCTGGAGCAGGCACGACCCTAATCCTGCCTCCCCGTTCATAAAATCTCACCCCGCACCTCTGGAGGAATTCGATCTGGCCCACCGCCTCATGGGCTACCAGGTTAAGGAGCCGCTGGTCGTTTATGAATCGGCCGCCGATCACGCTATCCCTCATGTGGACATCCGGATTATCGCGTGCATCTCTCGATCCCGTTGCCGCAGCAAAGGTACCCTTCGACATGAAGGTGTTGTTCCCGTATCCCACGCGCGATTTAGAGGCCAGTGTCACCGCCACACCGTTCTCCCGAGCCTGGATCGCAGCCCTGAGGCCGGCTCCTCCTCCGCCGATAATAAAGACATCACATGATACTCTATCGAAATTTCTCACAGGAGTTTTCCTGCTTTAAAACAGTAATCCGCCTGGTATTGCCTGCCCTAGTTCATCGAATATCTCTCTGCGCTATACCTCTTCCCAGATATCCCTTAAATCGTTTGCCAAGTTGAGGTATTTGATAAAGGACAATTGAAAAAAGCAGGACCAAACCTAATAAATCCGTTTTGTATCCAGGCACTATAAGGCTCAAAGAAGCCCCAAATAGGACAATTCGAGGCAAAAATGCCACTTTTTTACTCATAAAGCTTTGCGCGGCCGTTGCAAGAGCAAATACGCCAAGCAAGGCTGTGAAGGAGACCCAGATAATCTGCCAAAGATTCCCGATCATAAGAAGGGCATTATTATACACAAAGATATAGGGGACGATAAAGATCACGATGGCCAATCTGCAGGCAGTAAGAGCGGTCTTCATCATAGGCGAATCGGCGATTCCAGCAGCAACAAAGGCGTCTGGGGCCATGGGGGGAGTAATGCCTGCAACGATGCTGAAGTAAAAGACAAAAAGATGCGCAGCGAGGGGATAGACGCCCATATTGACAAGGGCAGGCACAACCAAGATTGCCAAGATAATATAGGCGGCAACCGGCGGTACACCCATACCCAGGATGATGGATGCAACCATGGTCATCAAAAGGAGCAGGAAGAGGCTCCCATGGGAAAGTTCAATCAAGATAGAGGATAACATCAAGCCCAAGCCGGTCAGGGTGATCATACCGACAACAATCCCTCCAAGAGACAGGATGGCCACCACAGGGGCCGCTGTTAATGCCCCTTTTTCAAGGCCTGTGAGGATCTTCGAAAGGGACATTCGGGTTTGTCTCCGCATCATAGATATCAGCGGTATGCTTATGTTTGCCCAGAGTGCAGCCCTGGTAACAGAGCTCTTCTCAATCCCTAAAAAATAGATCAAGACCAGAAGAGGAATAAAAAAATGCCACCCTTCTTTGAGTGTCTTTTTCAGGGGAGGGATTTCCTCTTTTTTAAGCCCGACAAGACCGATCTTCTGGGCCTCTATATCGATCATGAGAAAGAGCCCGAGGTAATAGAGAACAGCCATGAGGATAGAGGCCTTTATGATTACAAGGTAATTTACCCCTAAAATTTCCATCATAACAAATATAGCGCTTCCCATAATAGGAGGCATCAGCAGACCGCCGGCACTGGAAACCGCTTCGACCGCACCAGCGAAATGAGAAGGGTATCCGGTTCTTTTCATGAGTGGAATGGTAATCTGGCCTGTTCCGGCAACATTGGCCGTTCCGCTCCCTGAAAGCATGCCAAACAGGGAGCTCGCAACAACGGCAACCTTTGCCGGCCCTCCCCTGAATTTACCACAGATGCCATAGGCAAAGTTTATGAAAAACTCCCCCCCGCCTGCCTCCCTGAGCAGGGCGCCAAAAAGGATAAAAAGGAAGATAAAGGTTGCTGAAATGCCGGCAAGCATCCCAAAGACACCGTCAGCAGTGATAAACATGGTATCTATGATACGTTCGGTCGCATAGTTTTTATGGGCGAAAGGTCCAGGCATTATTTCCCCAAAACGGGCATACAGGAGAACAAGGACAGCAACCGAGGGAAAGGCCCAGCCCAAGGCCCTCCTTGTTCCCTCGATCAAAAGGAGGATGAAAATGCCTCCCATAATGAGTGTATGTAACGGGGGCTCTAACCCCATAGACCCCATCTTTCTGAACCACGTAAGCAGAACGTACACGCCGCAGGCCATGATAAAAGAGGCGGCAAGAACACTATCTATGCTTAACCTATCCCTCCTGCCCTTTTTGGTCATCGGATAGACAAGAAATATCAAGATGAAACCCAAGGTAACATGAGGCACCCTCTGGTTCATGGCTGTAAACTGGAAATAACCGGTATAGAGCTGAAACAGGCTCATTCCGATAGCAATCCACCGCACCAGTTGAGCGGATAGTCCGGTAAGCTGCCGTTGCCGTGTACTGACTACGCTCGCTTTCTTCTGGTTCATCGATCCCTTATCCATGGCTCACCTTTTCTTTATATGCAAGGGGCATAGAGAAAAAACTCTATGCCCCTTGTTCCATGAATCATCTTATTGATACTGGGCCTTCTTATCCCAGATACCTTTTTCTTTGTAATACCTTATGGCGCCCGGATGATATCCCACCGGCACTGATTTGGAACCCCTGAAGGCATTTTCGATGGTATACTTTTTTGCCATGGGATGTATGGCATTTCTCTCCTCAGAGCGATCATAAACGGTCTTAATGATGTTATAGACCAGGTCCTCAGGTAAATCGGTCCTGCAAAGCCACATCTGGGGAAGCGTATAGGTATGAACATCCTTATCAATCCCCTGGTAGGTTCCGGCTGGAAATATGATAGGTGTGACATTGGGGTACGCAGACTGCAATTTTTTTAATACCTCCGGCTCTATCTCTATAAGGCGGATAGGTATATCCCTGGCCAATTCCATAATAGCTGCAATAGGATATCCTGCCGCAATAAGGCCGGCATCAATGGTATTATCCCTGATACCCCGTGTTATCTCATGAAAGGCAAGATACTTAGGCTTTATCATATCAAAGGTTATACCCCACCCAGCAGCCAGATGTTGCTTTGAGTATATATTCAGGGTTGCGCTTCCAGCAGGTCCTACACCGATAGCCTTTCCCTTGAAGTCGTAGTAGGATTGGATCGGAGAATTTTTTCGCACGATCCAGTGGGTATCGCTGGTATGACCAACGGCAACAAGGCGCAGCTTATCTACATCCATACCCTCTTTTTTTAAATCGTTCAGGGTGCCCATGCTCGCCAGGCCCATATCCATCTCACCCCTGATCATATATCGGGCGTTTTCCGTAGAGGCTGCCGTTGACTCTGCCGTGACCCTCACATCCGGAACGTATTTGTTGATCATTGCGGCAAAACCTGCTCCGAGAAAGTAATAGGTCCCTGCAGGACTCCCGGTACCTAAAGATAAAAATTTAACGGCACCGGCATTTCCCGGTGCGATCCCAAGAATCGAAACGGTAACAATAATCGCGGTCAAAAAAGACAAGCTTTTTAATCTCATGTCCTCATCCTCCTTTCTTCTAAAGGTTCTTCATTTCTTCAACCTTGACAGTAAGGGTATCGGGTATCCTTTCGAAATACATGGGAAATTCTCGCACCATATCCTGCCCGGGTTTTAAAACAGGAGGTTTCCCTTTGACAGGATAAAACCCGCCGGCAGCGGCACCGTCCGGCAGGAAAATACTTACCCGGTAACGATTCCCCTTGTCTGAAATATTTTTAATACCAACCTTTACATGAAATTTTTCTCCCCCGGTAAACTGTGACTTCTTCATGGAATAGGTGAGGGTAGTGATTTCTGCCGAAGGACAGACTTTCAAGGTCGCAACAGGACCCTCGCTTTTCTTTGGTGCGGTTGCGCAGCCTGAAATCAACACAAATCCCGCACACACCATTGTGGCCACGATGATCCCTGAACATAAGGAATTGAACGTAGATCTCTTCATCTTGCCTCCTCCTTGTTTTTGTTTCAGATTCCTCTCATTGAGAGCTTTCTCAAACCTTAGCCTTGCTTGTGCTTGTGAACGGTTATTTGCTCACCTCCTTCCTCTCCGGAATTTTCTACACCATGCGTTACATGTATTCAAAAATCACACTTACATCTTCCTGCTTCTCAAGGTTAAAGAGGAAATCCACAATGCGGTCGCTATTTTCAATGAGGTCTGATTTCCCTGAATACTCAAGGCAGTTTTTGAACTTCTCTGCACACTCATCAAAGCTCAGCGGCTTCGATGGGCTTCCTTTAAGCGCATCCAGTTTATGGGTAAGGCTCCGGCCATCACGCATCCTGATCGTCATCTGTAGAGAAGAGATATCGTTATCTGGAAGATCGGGGTTCGCTGCGACCGTGATCCTGCGGGCCAGTTCCAGGATTGGTGCAGCGCCTTTGATAGTTTCCGGGGTGAAATCGTTCAACAATACCACGCCGCTGCGCAGTGCCACGGCTACGGTGTACGGGATGCTGAACTGGGCATCAACCTGGGGGTTGTCCCTGATCATAAAGGGTGATCCAACCATATCGGAGACCATCTTTGATGCGGAAACCTCTACTTCTTTGATGCCATCTGGATCGATGACATGAAAACCCGATAGCTCCAGGGCGGCATCGATAGCGGCGTGGGTCATGCGGCAGCACGGGTATGGCTTGATGCTTAGATCCATCACGCCGAAATGATCGCCGAGGTTCTCGACAGCCCTCTCAGCGATCACCTTTCCCCGTTCATACAGGTTATAGAAGCCGTACTCGCCCTCGAAGATATTGGTTGCCCCGGTAACCCCCTTTGAGGCAAGGGCGGCGCTCAAAACAGCGCTCCTGGCTGAAAAACCAGGCTGCATCCTCTTTACCAGGCCTCCATCAACGAGACACTGCGCGTTGCCGGCTGTCTGGCTGTACACGATACCGAGGGCTGCCAGTATGGCCCTTTCATCCAGGTTTAAGATCTTGGCTGCCGCTGCCGCTGCACCGAATGAGCCGCAGGTCGCAGTCCGGATCCATGAAAGGGGGGTAGTAATCGCCGAGGCTATCCTACAGGTAATATCCACGCCCAGGCAAACAGAGGTGATCAAATCCTTGCCGCTTGTCCCTTCTCGAACCTCAGCGAGTGCAAGCGCAGCAGGAAGCGAGGAAACGTGGGTGTGCATGGCGGAGCTGTCGTGGGTGTCGTCAAAGTCGAGGGCATGCATGAGCACGCTATTGGCGAATGCAGCCTCAGGGGGCGAGACCTTGTCCTTATAAAAGATAATGGTAGATCCGGCCGGATTTGACGACCACGTCTTCACCAGATCAACCACCTCCCTGCACCCCGGCTCCCTTACCCCTGCCAAGCCAACGCCGATGGTGTCGAGTATAAATTTCTTCGTCTCATCCACAACCTCCCGCGGAAGCCTATCAAAGGTCGTTTCGGACACATAGCGGGCTATTTGTTCACCTGTTGTATCCATACAAAGCCTCGTTTCTTACGGTATCCTGTTTCCGTCGCACATCTTTTATCATATCCTCCTTCCTGATACTACGGCAAAATTGTAGTACTTGTAGGAACAATCCACATCACGAAAACCTGCTTCCCGCAGCCACTGAAGGTTGAGCGTGAGCGTGGAAGGCCTATCATAGCGCATCCGATCAAGGATCCCGGACAATTCAGCCTTCTGTAATCCGGCCCTTTGTATCCAGCGAAGCCATGTATCCTGATATCTCTGCTCGATACTATCGGTCTCTCCTTTGACCAGATCAGCGTTGATGAAGACCCCTTCAGGGTTCAGGGCCTCAAAAACCCTTTTGTAAAGGAGCTTCTTTTCCTGATCGGTGAGGTGATGGATGGACATAGCCGAAACAATAAGATCTTGGTTTTGCGGAAGGGGGACATGAGCGTAATCCTGGGTGATAAAATTCACCTGTTTGTACGAGGAAAAACGCTCCTTTGCCTTCTCCAGCATCTTCTCGGAAAGATCTATCAGGGTGGCATTGGCGCTGGGAAAGGTTCTCACGATAAAATCGGTGAGCAAACCGGTCCCGGCACCAAGGTCCAGGAACTGGAAGCTCTGTGAATCACCAAAGGGAATAAGGTCGATCACCGTTTGATAGAAATCGTTAAAACAGGGAATGACCTTGCGCCTTTGACGATCATACCGATCCGCTCCTTGATCAAAGAGTCCTTTTACGCTCATGCGGTATCCCTAAAAGGTTTAGTCGATATAGTCAAACCTCTTTCAAAAAGGTTGTAAATCATCGATATAACCTCTGCATGTTTACTCATACCAGCCAGAATCATTGACCGCCTTTGTCATGGCATAGACAGTAACAGCGGAGGCCACCTGGAGTCCACAGCCCGGCCCCAGTATATACCCGCTGGGCGCTTTTCTGCCTTTCTCAATGAGTGCTTTGCTGCGCTCGTAAATCGCCTGGGGTGTTTCAGTGACAAAAAGAGCCGGCTCAAGGTTCCCATAGATAATGTCTTCAGGAAAAAGCCGCGCTGCTACCTCGAGATCAACCTCATGACCGAAACTCAGGATGCTGGGATGCGGCCATGGCGCGAGATCAGCGAGATACGGCAGGTTCAGGTTTTGATCGCCGCAGATATGGAATCCGAAGTGCTTGATCCCCAGAGCCTTGAGCCGTTTGTGGTATTCGGCATGAAAGGGAAGCGCGTGTTTTTCGAAATGACGGGGCGAGATAACCTGGTTGGATTCGGTCGGCGAACTCATCATTACATAAAGCTTCTCCCTGCCGAAGGTATCCAACCAATAGCGCAATACATTATATATATGATCAAGTGCCAGATTCATGAGCCGTTCACACAAGTGAGGCTTTCTTACCATCCACTTTAAAAATTGATCCACGCCGCAGATGTTTGCCGCCAACGTGAAGGGGGAGCGGGAAAAGAACCAGACAGGCAGCCCATGGCTTTCCTGGAGTTTGGAAAACTCCATCACCTGTGGGATCCTGCCCGCCTTCTTGGGATCAGGCAGGGTCAGGTTCTCGGCATCCTGTTCCGTTACCACCGGGTAGGATTCGATCACCATAGCCCCCTCGAATTCTCCCTGGGGGAGGCGAACCCTTCCGCCGAAATCCAGTGCACCCAAGACGGTGTGTCCAAAGTATTGAAATACCGGGTCCCATCCATACTGCTCCGCGGTCCAGAACATTGCCTCGAAACTCTTCTTCGGGTCGCCATAAGCCGTGGTAGCGCTATAACCCGCGTTTCTGCTGCTAAAGACAGTGGCCATGCCTCCCAGGGAAATCCGGTCCGGCTGAATACGTTTGTACAGCGCCTCAAGGCGTTCCGTGCCGCTCATGCGATCTTGCCGCAGTCCCATACCCCTGTTCCTCCTCTTACTTTCAGGTTGGTCCAATGCTGTATGTAAAAGTGATTCACGAAAAAAACGTTACGTTTTGCATGCCTCATGGAGAAGCTCCCCCAGATCCCACACCTTGATTCCCATCTCCTTTTCATATTTGCTGAGATTAATGAGGCATATCGGGCACTCGACAATGATGTTTCGGGAGACATTAGCTAATTCTTGTATGCGGACCCTAGAAACCTTTTCGGTCAGGTCATGAAAGGCATACTCAATGGGTCCCCCGCAGCAAGAGGTATCGAGCTTGGTGTTTTCAGGTTCCAAAAGGGTCATGCCGATGTTACCGGCTACCTTTCGTACCTGCTCAACCACCCCCAATTCCCGGGTGAGGTAGCATGAGTCGTGGATCACGTACTCCCTATTCAAGCCCTTTTTGCAGGAATCACCCAGCAGATCGGCGTTCTCCGACAAGATCTCCAGGTAGTGCCGTACCTCTATGTCGAAGTGATCGATATGCGTAGGATACACCTTCCGCAACATGAAGGTTGTATGAGGGTCAACACATATCACCCTGCTCACCTTATGCTCTTTGAGCACATGATACACCTTCTTGATATGCTCCTCGATATAGGCGTCCAGACCCAGGTCATAGAGAAGAACGCCGCTATACGGCTCATTCTCATAAAGGTATGCGGGTATCGAACCGACTGCCGATAAGGCGCTGACTATACCCTGCAGCACTTCTCTGCTTTTCTTTCTGATTGTACGGGAGCCTAACGCCGTGAACCTGATTATTTTGTCCCCCATGAGGCGGTTTCCTATATTCACCATGGCCCCGAGCCCGCTTCTTGAAAGAAATGGCCTAGCCGAGGAAATGATCTTGGTTACCTGCATGATGTAAGGCAGCATCTGATACATTCTTCCGGTAAGCAGGACCGTATCCCCCTGCCTCGGAAGGTTGAGGCCCTTCGCCCACGTGGTCCAATACACATCTTTTATGCCGAGGGGGTCTCCCGTCATCTGGATATTGTCCTTGAGGGTGGTCAATACCTCTGAGACAAACCTCTTAGACCTTTTCATTCCTGTTTCCTTTCACAAGACCCTGGGAGAGGAGATATTTCCCAAGCCTTATCAGATATGAAACCTCTAGGTTTTGCCCTTTTGCCTTGCATAGACGATCACAGCGGCCGCACTGAAGGCAGGAGTAAAGGGCATACACAATAGGATCATCCTCATCAAGTGTGCCGTTCAGGAGGTATTTCAGTATCTGAAGCCTTCCATAGGGCGACATGCTCTCAATCCCCTCGGTGGCCTGATATGCCGGGCATACATCAACACAGAACCTGCACGCCCTGCACTTTCCAACCTCCCTCAGCAGGGTATCCACAATCTCTTCTCTTGTTACATCCATCCCTGCAAGTTCCCCCTATTAAGGATATCATTGGGATCAAGGGCCTTCTTGAGCTTCACCAAGACCTCGTAGACCTCCATTCCATACTTTTTCTTGAGGAAGGATACCCTCTGGGCGGTGAGTCCCCATTCCCCACCGCAGCCTCCATACTTGATATTCAAGTCCTCTGACTTCTCCCTCACCTCGAGGGCTATCGCCTTTTTCAGCTCGCTGGGGATATCTTTGGTTCGAAGAAAGGCATACGCGTGGATAGTGGGAGCCCCGATATGGCCAAAGGAGATGAACTCATTTCCTTGGTAACTGTCGAGATTCAGGATAAATGATTTTGCATCCCGGAATGCTTCTCTCAATTTGTCCACCCTGGGAGAGATCTCGGTTCCAAAGGTCATCCCGAGGCGATACATGTAATTTCCCGCTTCTGCCCGACTGGTCCAAATCTTGTTCCATTCATCGAGATCATGGACAATCCTCGCTTCTGTCGGACTGCCTCCTTGTAAAAACGTAAGGAATTCCCTTGCCCTCTCCTCGCAGCCGGCCTTACTCCAGGAATGTATCCTCATCATGGCCACTGCGCCTATGGGCTCCTCAAGCCCCACCGCCTCATAGCCGATCTTGGCTGCCATCTCATCAAGATACTCGAAGAAAAGCGGGGGAAAGATCCTTTGCTTATACATCTCCATGACCGTATCAAGGATATCCTCTGTTGTCCGGTACGAGGCCACAATATGCTGGAAGTAAGGCATCGGTATCAGTCTCATCCTCAGCAAGGTTAGGACGCCCAGGAGGCCCTCCGAGCCAATAAAGAACTTCGTGGGGTCAATGCCGGCCGGTCTTCTGGTTGACTCGGTCCCGGTGGTGATAATCTCGCCCGTTGGCAACACGAGCTCAAGGCCCAGGATGAAATCTCCGGGCTTTCCGAGAGCTGCATCAACACCGTGGGCGCTCGTATTGACGGCAATGCCACCTCCCAGGGTAGCAACCAGTTCACTGCCTGGGAACACCGGCAGCAAGGCGTTATACGTGCCAAGCTCCTTTCGCAACTGGGCAAGGTGTATGCCGGGGCCTGCCTCAAAGTAGCCCCTCTCCGGATATACCCTGATATCCTTCATCCTGGCTGTATCCAGAACAATACAATTCGTCTTGGGCCTCGCCAAACCCACCAGAGAAGTTCCTGAACCATGGGTATGGACCGGTATCAGTTTCTCGTTGGCATACTGTAAAAGCCTAGATATCTCCTGGGCATTCCCCGGCCTCACCACAGCGTAGGGGATATTCTTTTCCTCCAGATCCCACGGCATGGTGTCCTTCGCATAAACAACTGCAGTAGGCTTATCAGTAAATACGTGGTCCTTGCCCACGATCCTTGAAAGATCCTTTGCGAGCTTTTTTATATCAACATCCATGAAAACCTCCGCTTTATATCTAGGGATACCGGCTGGGTCACCGCAAACCGGGCTGCAAAAGGAGCCCCGGCGCGAGCACCAGGCTGCAGAGAGCAAAGGGGCGGCAGATATTGCCGTTTCGAAAATTTCCTGAAAAACACCAGTACCAGTATAGAGGCTATGTATTCAAGATCTTTGTAACTTGGTTTCTCACAACATCCTCTACATAGCGCAAGTGGCTTTTAATCAATTTTTTAGCATCCGAATAATCCCCTTTTCTAAGGCAGTTAGCAATACCCTGATGATGTTCCAAGGAAATATCTCTTTGTCCCTTTTTACTATGATAAATCAGCCAATATCGTCGTAGTGATACTGCCAATGTCTTATACAATTCTATCAATCGAGAGTTGAGCGAGAATTCTACCAGGGTATAATGAAAACCTGAAATAACGCTATACGGGTCATGTTTCTTCAACAGGCTTCTATCGAGTTCTTTCATCATGGCCGGTATCTCATCCGGGGAGTTTAGTGCCCTCTTCTTTATGCAATCTATCGCATACAGTTCTAATATTCTTCTGATCTCAAAAAGTTCTTTCAAATCCTGAACGCTTATATCGGTAATATAGGAACCTTTACGGGGTAACGTCGTGATAAGCCCATCTCTTTCCAGTACCCTAAAAGCCTCCCTTATCGGTGACCTGCTGATCCCAAACCTCGCGGCGATCTCGGATTCGTTTATCTTCTGACCCGGTTTAAAATCTCCGGTAAGAATGCGCCTGCGCAGATCATCCAGCACTACCTCCATCAGGCTTTTAACCTCGATTTTATTCCACTCATTTCCCTCATGGCTGGCAGCGTTCTTATCCATGATCATTCCCTGATGAGCAATAGTCGGCTGTCGACAAAATACTGAATGACATATCTTCTGTCAAGTCATAAAATTGCTACGCAATTTTATCGCTGCCCTGAGCGTCTGTCAAATCGCTTGACAAGTTATTTCTCTATGATATGAGTAATGCCATGCCCGATCGAGAAGAAAAGAGGCCTGTTATCAATAGAGAATGGTGTAAAGGGTGCGGAATCTGCGTTGAATTCTGCCCTAAGGATGCCTTGGTTTTGGATGAGCAAGAAAAGGCTCAACTCGCATACCCCGATACCTGTAACGGCTGCGGCATGTGTGAACTCCTCTGTCCTGATCTGGCAATCGAACT